>CAYVGQ010000024.1:0-1548 GCA_964450295.1 uncultured Phascolarctobacterium sp.
ACTTTGGCATAGTGTAAAGCAAGCGCTGTGATAGCAAAGGATAACAAATTTACAAAAAATTTTCTATAAAAAAGTCGGGTGTAATATTTTCTTGGCTATTTTCAGAAAATAAAAGGACGTTCTTCTTTCGAAGAACGTCCTTGAGATGCTAGTATAATTTGTGGTGAATTATCTTTGTACTCCGGCTTCAGCAGCAACCGCATGTTGTACATAAATTGCTTGGACTGCTGCATTACGGCCGATACCCTGCAAATGGCCAACGGTTTTAACACCAATTTGTTCAATAAGAGATTTCCATGAATCATCGTCATCGCCGTACATGTCGTTATTTGCATGATCACCGGCAACAATCATCAGCGGGAACATATGCACGGTTTTGTAGCCACGTGTTTTGATTTGTTCCAAAACTTCGTCAATGTTAGGAGTATCTACTTCTTCAACAGTGCCAACGACTACAGGTAGACCCATTTTATCAAAGGTTTCCTGTAAAATTTTATAAGTATTGCCAAAAGATTTGTTGTTGTCGCGCGGAGAACCATGACCCATCAGGACGATGCCTTCACCTTTTGCAAGAGTCGGGAACTGGGTTGCTACAGCAGATGCTGCGATTGCGAAATCGTTTTTGTCGACCATGAGGGGATCGCTTACTACGATACTCTTGAAATCGCCTTTAAATTTATTGACGGTTGCAAGTACTTTTTGTTCGTATTCTTCGCCGTGGAGCAAATGAGTCGGTTGAACAAGAACATCTTTGTAACCGGCTTTTTTTAGTTCTTTCAAAGTGCCAGGTAGGTCGTTTACTTTCAGACCTTTATTTTTTTCCAAACGTTCCATAATAATATAGGAAGTAAAAGCACGTTTGAAATCGCGATTAGGGAAGGCTTTGGCAATAGCTTCTTCAATACCACCGATATCCTTAGTACGCGTTTCGTCAAAGGTGGAGCCAAAACTTACCACTACTACAGCCTTATTATTTTTAGGCGCTTTAGCGGCAGAAGCACCCATTGTTCCTAAAGCAAAAACCATTAGTGATGCCATAACTAACATTGAGAGCAATTTTTTCATACGTGATTCCTCTTTCCTCTGATTATTTTCTGAATTGGTAATAAAAAAGCCACCCAAGATAAACAGGATGGCAAGAAGACATGGTTGAACCATGATCTTTCCCCGTCCTTCGCAGGTCAATAAGATCGCGATGCAGGTAGTTCTTCTGGCTTGATTTCATAGCTTGGCCTGCCTTCCCAGATTACTATCCAGTGGCGTTATAGGCTTTGCTCAATCTTACAGCGGCGGGACCGCGCCGGTTTTTAACCGGGCTTCTCTGTTATTCCTTATGGAACCTGCATTACCATATTCAGTTTATATACTAAATTATAGCATTTTTGAATAGTCTGTCAAGTGAAATAGGATAAAATATCATTAGAGTTTCAATGATATTAAAAGAGCCACTACTGCTTAAAAAGCAGTAGTGGCTAAACTTTTTTTGTTTAGGCGTCTTTAAGAAGTTTTTTGATGCCGGCAAAGGTTTCAGGACTGATAACATGTTCA
>CAYVGQ010000024.1:1558-7244 GCA_964450295.1 uncultured Phascolarctobacterium sp.
AATTATAGCATTTTTGAATAGTCTGTCAAGCGAAATAGGAGAAAATATCATTAGATCTTTAAGTATATTCAAAAAGCCACCACTGTTTTTCAAAAGCAGTAGTGGCTAAAAAATATTTTGCTTAGGCATCTTTAAGAAGTTTTTTGATGCCGGCAAAGGTTTCAGGACTGATAACATGTTCAATGCGACAGGCATCGTTTTCGGCAATTTCGCTTGGAACATCAAGGTTTTCACGCAGAAAGCGTGTTAAGAGCCGGTGTCTTTCTAAAACAGCTTTAGCCTTGGCAAGACCGGTTTCTGTTAGTATGATGTTGCCGTCGGCTTCCATCAAAATATAGTTTGCTTTTTTTAAAATACTCATAGCGCGACTGACGCTGGCTTTAGTGAAGTTCATATCCGTTGCAATGTCGATAGAACGTACGTTGCCATTTTTTTGCTGCAGCATCAGAATTTTTTCCAAATAGTTTTCTCCAGATTCCTGTAAAATCATAGCCAGACCTCCGTTGGCAATAATGCCGTTTATTCATAATGCAGTAAAATAAAACCGGTGTAATATTAGTGAGCAGGATAATATTCCGGTAGATATTATTAATACTATTTTAACATTATAAAAAGATACGGGCAAGTATAGCATTAAGGAATGCAAAATTAGTTGCAGCGAATTGATCCCAGTAGGAGAAAGTAATTTTTAGGAACGTTCACAGGTGTTGTGATTTAATAATAAGGCTTTTTTAAAAGCGGCGGCAAAAAAACTTGCTGTAAGTGAGGTAAAAATCATGCCGGGAACGGCTGATAGAAGAAGCGGATACACAGCTTTGCCGATGAGGAGCCCCAGCGCTAAACGGGCGCTTGCGGATGCAAGCGGACCGGCGATGATGTAGAATATCTTGGTTTTGCCAAAATGAAAATACAGTATTGCCACAACCGCACGGAACAGCATGGCGATGCAGACATTGAAGATGGTTGCCGTACCTAAAAGCAAGCCAACGGCAGAAGCGAGTACCCCGGCCAACAAGTATTTTTTTGCTCCGAAAACACCGCAAATAGCTACTGCCAGAGGAGCAGAAAGCTGAAACTCACTGCCGGGAAAAATGCCGGGGAGTTTAAAGGTGCCGCTGACGGCTATGCAAGCGGCTAATAAAGCAATTTCACTGAGCTGACGAATATTATTTGTAGTCATTTTTCTCATTCCTTTAGTTAACATAAAAATAAAAGTGGTTTACGATAATAGTATATAAAGGATACCCAATTACGTCAACTAAATATTAAAATTGGTTAACATTAGAAGAGTATGACATCAGTATAAGTTTAGTGTACAATAAATATTATCGAAAGCATGGGGGCGGTTGAATGTTAGAGTTTATAAAAGAAGAAAAAGATGTTTGGCAGCGGCTACGGGAAACTGACAAGCCGATTATTTTATATGGTATGGGCAATGGCGCGGATCAAATTATTGACTGGTGTGAGGAGAATGGAGTTGTTGTAGCGGGGGTTTTTGCTAGTGATGAATTTGTGCGAGGGCAGATTTTTCGCGGACATCGGGTAGAAACATATGCTGCAGTTAAAGAAAGTTGGCAGGATTTTTTACTTGTCATTGCTTTTGCATCAGAATCGCCGAAGGTGTTGGCGTATTTTAAAGAGCTGGCGGCAGTACATGAAACAGTAGCACCGCATTTGCCACTTTTCCGAGGCGATAAGATAGTTGATTGGGATTGGTTGCAAACCTATGCAAGCGAGCTGCAACAGGTTTATGATAAACTGGCGGACGATTGGTCGCGCAAAGTTTTTGCGGCGGCGCTGAATTATAAATTAAGTGGCAAACCTCAGTATTTATGGGAGTGCGAAACTGAACGCAGAAATGATCTGAAGGAGTTGTTTGACTGGAGCGGGCAGGAGTTTTATGCTGATTTAGGGGCATATAATGGTGATACTGTGAAAGAATTTTTAGAACTGACGGAAGGTCAGTATAAAAACATTGTTGCGGTAGAACCGGATCGCCGCAATTATAAAAAATTAGTTGCATTTGCTGAGGCGAGTGGCCTAAAAAATTTTAAAATAGTAGAGGCAGCAATCTGGAGCGAAAAAACTGAACTTGCTTTTTCCGACAGCGGTGGGCGTCAGTCCACTTTGCTCTCGAATAAAAAAAGGATGGTCCAGACTGTAGATTTAGATACGCTACTTGGAACTAGCTCTGCGACCTACATTAAAATGGATGTTGAAGGTGCGGAACTGGAAGCTCTGCAGGGTAGTGTTAGGCAGCTTAATGCTAATAAGCCGAAACTTTTTTTGGCAGCCTATCATCACGATATAGACTTATTCATGTTGCCACTATTTTTGTGGCGCCGGGTACCGGAATATAAAATATATCTGCGCAAACATCCATATCTTCCTGCTTGGGAATTTAACTTTTTAGTGAGGGTTTAAAGCGGGACATTAAAAATCCCATAGGGTCAAAACTGTCTTATTGTCATTTGAGAATGGAATGTTTTTTAAATAAGACATAAATGTGACAGAAATTTTAAATTTTTGTAAAACTTTTTGCCTAATGTAAGCAGGAATTTTATAAAAATAAGCGAATTTTATGGTTAGTATGACAAACACAAAGGAGTGAGAGTTCAAAATGAAAAAAGCGAAATGGTTGTGTACTGCAGCCGCAGTGTTGGCTCTGTCCGTAGCAGTTGCAGGTTGTGGTAGCGATGATAAGAAGGCAGCTGACTCGAAAGGCGGACCGAAAGGTGATGTCATGGTTTACACCTCTATTTATCCGGATATCATCGATAAAATGTGCAAACCTAATGTAACAAAAGCATTTCCTGATATGAAAGTTACTTGGTTCCAGGGTGGCACTGAAAAGGTTATCACCAAAATTACTGGTGAGATTAAAGCTAATAAAATCGGCACCGATGTTTTGATGGTTGCAGATCCTTCATATTATCTGAATCTGCAAGATCAGGGTTTACTGCTTGATTATGTTTCCCCGAACTTGAAAGACGTTATCACCGATAAAGATAAGAACGGTGCTTGGTCTTCTGTTCGTGTTTGCAATATGATCATTGCTTATAACTCTGATAAACTAAAAACAGAAGATGCTCCGAAATCCTGGCAAGAGCTTACTGATCCGAAGTGGAAAGGCAAAATTGCAATGCCTAATCCAATGCTTTCCGGTACTGCTTATGTAGCAGTAGGCGCATTAGCAGACAAATATGGTTGGGAATATTTCGATCAACTGAAAGCTAACGGAATCCGCGTAGAAGAAGGCAACTCTGCTATTCAAAACAAATTGCTGACCGGCGAATATGCAGCAGCAATGATTTTGGAAGAAAATATTCTTAAACTTGCTAATACTAAAAATGAACCTTTGAAAGTTTCCTATCCTGAAGACGGCGTTATTATCATTCCGTCTCCGATTGCTATTTTCAAAGCAACTAAAAACCCCGAAGGATCTAAAGCACTTGTTGACTGGTGGCTGTCTAAAGATGGGCAACAGGCAGTTGTTGAAGGCTGGATGCATTCTGTGCGTGGCGATGTTGAGCCACCTAAAGGCGCTCCCGCTCTGAAAACTTTCTCTGATAAAGCCGTCAAAGTAGATTGGTCAAAACTTGCTAAAGAAAATGCTCAGATTAAAGAAGCTTTCCGCGTAAGAGTTATGGAATAGTTCTTGTTAAAATTTCTTAAGTGACAATTTTAAGGGATCAGGGGTCGTTTTTACGATCCCTGTTTTCCAATTTCTCTGCAGAAAACCTGCGAAGAATTTTTCACCGGGTTAAAAACCGGGGAAGGGAGTTATAGTGGGGTCTTTACCTAGATTTAACAGTAAATTTATAGTTATTGCTATTTCTGTCGCATTGTTGCTGTATTTTGTAGTTTTCCCAATGGGAATATTACTTTATGACAGCGTTGTTGTTGACGGTGTTATTAATTTTGGCAATTATGCCGATGTTTACAGCCAAGATGTAAACTGGCGGGCGTTATCGAATACAGTGCAATTATCAATTCTTGTTATGGTGGCAAGCGTAATTATAACTTTTCCGCTGGCGTGGCTGGTTGGTCGTACGGATATGCCCGGTAAAAAAACTTACCGCACCATGCTGGTAGCAAGCTATATGATTCCTCCTTATGTAGGCGCAATTGCCTGGGTTCAGTTGCTGAATCCCAGCGTCGGCTACTTGAATACGATTTTTAAATGGATTCTGCAATTGCAGACCTCTCCGTTTGATATTTATACCGTTGGTGGGTTGGCTTGGGTTCTGACACTGTTCTATTCTCCTTTTGCTTTTATTACTATTTCCCGGGCAATGGAGAAAATGGACCCGACGCTGGAAGAAGCGGCGCGTGTTTCCGGAGCTTCACCACTGAGAACATTGTTCGATGTGACCTTGCCTCTTATGGCTCCGAGTATTCTGGCCGGTGGACTTTTGGTATTTATTGCGGCAGGCTCTTGTTTTGGTATTCCGGCGATTGTTGGTATGCCCGGTAATATCGAAGTTATGACGACCCGTATTGTAACTTATATTTATATGGGTAATGATGAAGGTATTCGTGATGCTACGGCACTGGCAGCCTCGCTTATGTTTCTCGCTAATTCCCTTTTATTCTTTATGACTTGGATGTTGGGACGGAAGGATTATACTACTATTAGTGGTAAGAGTACACGTCCTAATATTGTTGAGCTTGGAAAATGGAAATGGCCTGCTTTCTGTGGCGTTGGGCTGTATGCATTTATCGCTGTTGTTATGCCGTTGGGTTCTATTTTACTGACTTCGCTTTTAAAGAGCATGTCTCGCGGTATTACTTGGTCCAATATCGGGTTTGATGCTTGGGGACCGGTCATTACCAGTAGTCAGTATATGGAAAGTATTTGGAACTCGGTTGTTTACGGTGTTATCGCTGCAACGCTCGGTACTATTCTTTCGGTATTTATAGCGTATCTGGCGGTAAAAACTAAAGTTAAAGGTCGTAGCTTACCCGATCTTTTGACTGTTATCGGCGGTTCTACTCCGAGTATCGTTATTGCTTTAGCCTTGGTAATTACTTTCTCAGGCAATTTTGGCCTCAATCTTTATTCTTCCATGTGGATCCTGATTGTCAGCTATCTGGTAAAATATATGACTATGTCCGTGCGTACGATTGCAGCTTCCCTAAGTCAGGTGCATGTTTCTCTTGAAGAAGCAGCGCTTAACTCCGGTGCCAGCTGGATTAGAACCTGCAAGGATATTATCATGCCGTTGATCGCTCCGTCCATTATCGCCGGTTGGTTCTTGATCTTTATGCCGTCCTTCTACGAGTTGACCATGTCACTTCTTCTGTACGGTGCAGAAACTAAAACTATCGGTGTTTTGCTGTACGAGTTGCAGACTTATGCAGATACACAAAATGCTTCTGTTTTATCAGTAATCATTTTGACTATCGTTTTGGCCGGCAATTTAATTCTTAATAAACTGACCAAAGGCAATGTGGGAATTTAAAGAAGGAGTGAAAGAAATTGGCACAAGTACGTATTGAACATATATTTAAGCGTTTCGGCGCAGTAACTGCTGTTAAAGATTTCAATCTTACCGTTGAAGACGGTGAATTCGTTTCAATCCTCGGCCCTTCCGGCTGCGGCAAAACTACCTCTCTGCGGATGATCGCAGGCTTTGAAAAAGCTACAGAGGGCGAGATTTATATCGGCGATCATTGCGTTAGC
>CAYVGQ010000024.1:7254-10844 GCA_964450295.1 uncultured Phascolarctobacterium sp.
AAGACATTTGTTCCACCGGAAAATCGCGATATAGGTATGGTTTTCCAATCATATGCAGTTTGGCCTCATATGACGGTTTTCGACAATGTAGCCTATCCTTTGAAAATTCAAAAGATTGCCAAAGAAGAACGTTCAAAAAGAGTTATGGAAATGCTGGAACTGGTCCATTTGGGCGAGTACGGCGAACGTTATCCGCATCAACTTTCCGGCGGTCAGCAGCAACGTGTTGCTTTGGCTCGCGCTTTAGTGGCGCAGCCAGGTTTGTTACTTTTGGATGAGCCATTGTCTAATTTGGATGCCAAACTGCGTGAAAGTATGCGTTTTGAAATTTTGTCTATTCAAAAAGCCTTGGGTATTACCGTTGTTTATGTAACGCATGATCAGGGCGAGGCTATGGCGATGAGCGACCGTGTTGTAGTTATGAGTAAAGGCGTGGTGCAGCAGATTGGTGCTCCTCACGAAATTTACACTCATCCTGCCAATAAAATGGTTGCCGATTTTATCGGTTTAGTTAATTTTATGGAGGGTGAAGCTTCGGGAGACCGTGTTTATTTACAGGGTACGACAGCTTCTTTCCCAAATACTGCAGGTATTTCCGGTAGCGCTACTATTGCGGTACGTCCTGAAAATATTACCATGAGTTGCGGCGGCGGGATGCTGGAAGGCGTTCTTACGCACCGTTTCTATTTGGGTGATGCGGTTGATTACCGTGTTCGTGTGGGCGATCATGATGTGCGTGTTATTATTAAAGGTGCGGATCTCAAAGAATTTGCTGATGGGGAAAAAGTTTATTTAGACTTTGAAAAGGTAATGATTTTTGACCGTGACTAATTAAAAAGCTGTTTTAGGATATAAAGTAAGCCCCGGATGTTTTGACATCCGGGGCTTTGCATTTTTATAAAATAATTATTCCAAGTCGTTTTTACTGAATTGTGCCATATAAAGATTGTAATATTCGCCCTGCAGAGCAATCAACTCTTCGTGAGAGCCTTGTTCACCAATACCGTCGGGGGTTAGTACTATTATACGGTCGGCGTTACGGATTGTCGCCAAGCGATGGGCAACAATCAAAGTGGTGCGATTCCGTGAAAGTTGTGTCAGGGATTCCTGAATCAGATTTTCTGTTTCATTATCCAATGAAGAAGTTGCTTCATCTAAAATAAGGATTGGTGGATTTTTTAAGAAGACGCGGGCAATGGCAATGCGTTGCTTCTGGCCGCCGGAGAGTTTAACGCCGCGTTCGCCTAGTTGGCTGTCATAACCTTTGGGCAGTTCTTGAATAAATCCGTCTGCCTCAGCGAGTTTGGCGGCGGTAGTGATTTCTTCCAAACTAGCAGTCGGCTTGCCATAAGCAATGTTCTCGCGGACGGCATCGGAAAAAAGGAAAATATCTTGTTGCACAATACCGATATTACGCCGCAGTGATTTTAAAGTAATTTTTCTAATATCAAGGCCGTCAATAGTTATTCTTCCGGACTGTAGTTCATAAAAGCGCGGAAGTAGGTTGCAAAGCGTACTTTTACCAACTCCGGTTGTACCGACAAAGGCAACAGCTTCTCCTGCGGCAATATCAAGAGTAAAATTCCGGATGATAGGTTTATCCTGTTCATAACCAAAACTGACATTTTGGAAAGAGATGGCACCTTTTAACGTGCCGCAATCGACTGCGTCCGGAGTGTCAAAGCTTTCAGACGGTGTATTCATCAACTGACAAAAGCGTTGATAACCGGCCATACCTTTTTGGTAAGATTCGGCCAGTGCCGTTAGGCGCAGAATAGGACGAATGAAGATAGACACATACAGGAGAAAAGCGACTAAATCGCTGATCTTCATTTCCCCGTAAGCTATCATGACGCCGCCCACAACAATAATGACGAGGTTAGTTACATTAGAAAAAAGTACGGCGTTACTGTTAAGCCGTGAGAGCAAGTCAAACGATGTTTTGCGTGCCTGCAGTAATGCCTGAGCATTGGTATCAAGGCGTTTTTCTTCCCATTCTTCATTGTTAAAAGATTTAACAAGCCGGATAGCATTCAAACTTTCGTTGGTTTGTGCAGTAAGGTTGCCAACCTGTTCCCGAATGATTCTGCCGGATTGCTTTAGAGCTTTATTAGTGGATACGGATTCATAAGCTTTGGCCAGTAGTAAGATGTTGACTAATAATGCTAAAGGCCAGTTCAGGTAAATCAGAATTCCCAAAGTGCCCAGCATTGTAATAGTGCAGACCAGCAAATAGTTGGGACCTAAAAAAACAAGCTCTCGAATTTCGCCAATGTCGCTGACGATACGAGAAATAAGCTGGCCGATGCGGACATTATCAAAATAACGGAAAGACATGGATTGCACATGATGAAAGAGGTCTCTGCGCATATCTTGTTCTATTTTAGCACCCATCAAGCGTCCGTGTCTTGATACTTGATAACTTATAACGAAATTAAGCAGGTATAAAAATAGGAGGATAACAGTAGCCTGTATCAGTAACTCCCATTTACCCGTAGGCAGGACTTCACCAAGGATATAACGCATGAATAGCGGGAAGCACAGGTCAAGTCCAGAAGTGATAACGGAACCAAGTAAGGCAAAAAATAAAATTTTATGGTAGGGACGGTAATATTTTAATAAACGTTTTGGCATTTTAAACCTCGCAGAAAAATTTACCGGCTGTCGCTGCAGTCGGTACGGATTGTGAATGCAGAAAATGGCTCTGTCAAACACTATTATAACATGATTATTTTTATAATGTTATGATGATCATAAAAGGAAGCATAGTTTTAGGCTAAAATACTTGTTGCTGTGGTATAATAATTTTAACAGAATGATGATAAGGCGGACTACCGATGAAAATTATTTGGATTGCTTTACTGATAGTTGGTGTTTTTTGCGGTGGCTGTGGCAGTGATAATGTAAATCAACCTAAAAAGCTTAAAGTTTGCAGCAGCTTGAATGAAACAATGACAGAAATTTTAGCTGATGATTTTTCACAGCGATATGATGTAAAAATGGAGATCGGCTATCTGCCCTCAGGGAGCTTTGACGAGCGATTGCAGTTTTTGCGTAGCGGCGAATTTGATTTATGGCTTGGCGGAACGCCGGAAGAATATTATTTGGCAGGGGAACAAAAAATGTTGCGGAGTTATAGCCCGCAAGAGGCCTATAAGGTACCTGCAGAAATGCGTGAGAATCAATGGCGCTGGACAGGGCTTTATGTAGATTATATAGGCTTTTTAACTAATCGCAACAGGCTACGGGAACTAGGACTTTACGCACCTGAAACATGGGATGAATTGTTAAAACCGGAACTTTGGGAAGAGACAGCTTTGGCAGATTTTAAAAATGGTGGGTGCAGTTATGGGATGATTACATCGATTTGGCAGCTGCGCGGTGCGGAGAAGGCTATGCAGTATGCCGCTTCTTTTAATGGGCAAATGCCGTTTTATACTGTTAGCGAATGGGATGCAATCGAAGAAGTGCGCAGCGGCCGTAAGACGGTAGCAGTTGTTTCACTTGCAGTGGCTTTGCAGTTAGAGCGTCAAAACCGTGATTTATTTGCTACTTTGGTTAAGGACGGTAATAAAAATTGCATTACGGGA
>CAYVGQ010000025.1:0-9504 GCA_964450295.1 uncultured Phascolarctobacterium sp.
TTAGTGCTCGTAGTCATGACAGAATTATTAAAGTGGCGCGGACTATAGCTGATCTTGAAAGCAGCAAAACTATTACGGCGGCTCATTTAGCCGAAGCCGTGCAGTTGCGTACAAGTGTAAATGGGTAAGGGTAAAAACGATGTGTTGGAGACCTTTTAAAGAATAATAATTTCTAATGTATATACACAATACTGCTTAAAATATGATACAATAATAACTACTGTGCTGGACATAGTGGTTATTATTTGTTTTAAGGGAAAGGATGACAACAGTATGCGCATCGTGTTAACTATCGTTGGAGAAGATAAGGTCGGTATTATTGCTAAAGTAAGTAATATTCTTGCCGAGCATGGAGTGAATATCCTCAATATAAACCAAAATATCATGGAGGGCTTTTTTAATATGGTGCTGATTGCCGATATGACCGGTTCTGCTGTTAAACTTCAGGAAATGAAAGATATTTTTACAGCTTTGGGTGAAGAAATCGGTGTTGAGATAAGGTTGCAAAGCGAAGAAATATTTACGGCTATGCATCGTATTTAGGGGGCTGTTGAATGTTTACTATCAAAGATATCTTAGAAACTAATCAGATGATCACTCAGAATAATCTGGATGTGCGTACAATCACTATGGGTATCAGCCTTCGAGATTGTGCTCATCCAGATATAAAAGTTGCTGCCCGGAAGGTTTATGACAAGATTACACAAAAAGCGGAAAAACTGGTGAAAATAGGCGAAGAGCTTGAAATGGAGTTAGGCGTACCTATTATTAATAAAAGAATTTCTGTAACGCCGGTATCGATGGTAGGGGAAAGTTGTGAAAGCAATGACTATGTGCCGCTTGCTAGAGCATTGGATGAAGCAGGAAAATCTGTAGGGGTCAATTTTATTGGTGGCTTTTCTGCTTTAGTAGATAAAGGTTACACCAAAGGTGATAAAAATCTTATCCTCGCTATCCCGGAAGCCTTAGCTGTAACAGATATCGTCTGTTCTTCGGTAAGCATTGGTTCGACAAAGTGTGGCATTAACATGGATGCTGTTGCAGAAATGGGTCGTGTTATCAAAATTACAGCTGAGCGTACCGCAGATCGTGATGCTATTGGTTGTGCCAAGCTAGTGGTGTTCTGTAATGCCGTACCGGATAATCCTTTTATGGCAGGAGCTTTTCATGGAGTTACTGAGCCGGAAACAGTTATCAACGTCGGTGTCAGCGGGCCGGGCGTAGTTAAACATGCTCTAGAGGCTGTGCGTGGGCAAGATATAGGGGCTGTTGCTGAGACAATCAAAAAAACTGCTTTTAAAATCACTAGAGTGGGTCAACTGGTGGCTCAAGAAGCCGCGCGCAGATTAAATACGCAGTTTGGGATTATTGACCTGTCGTTGGCACCCACTCCGGCTGTTGGTGACAGTGTAGCACATATTTTAGAAGAGATAGGATTGGAAAGTTGCGGTGGACCAGGTACCACGGCAACGTTGGCTATGCTTAACGATGCTGTAAAAAAAGGCGGCCTAATGGCATCCAGTTATGTTGGTGGACTGAGTGGTGCATTCATTCCGGTAAGTGAAGATGCCGGGATGATTGCTGCTGTTGAACGTGGCAGTCTGACTTTAGAAAAATTAGAAGCGATGACCTGCGTTTGCTCTGTTGGCCTTGATATGATTGCTATTCCCGGAGATGTAACGGCCGAAACTATCTCGGCTATTATTGCCGATGAAGCTGCTATTGGTATGATTAATAACAAGACTACAGCAGTTCGTCTGATTCCTGTACCGGGAAAGAATATTGGTGAACGGGTAGAATTTGGCGGTTTACTGGGGTATGCTCCTATCATTCCCGTAAGCAAGTTCAAGGCTGACACCTTTATTGCTCGCGGCGGACGCATCCCGGCTCCCACGCATAGCCAAAAAAACTGATCGCGCAATGACGCATCCCGGCGCCGGTAAGGAGTTTGACCAATTAATGCGTAAACAGCAGCGTGAGGCCATTTTGACCTTGCTTGAGGAAACCTATGGCGGGATGAAGACCGCACTAAATTATTCGACGCCGTTTGAGCTTTTAGTGGCGGTGATTATGTCGGCGCAGTGTACAGATGAACGGGTTAATAAAATTACGGCGCGTATTTTCCCTAAATACAATACCCCTGAGAAAATGGGGGCACTAACACAGGAGCAATTGGAAAGGGAAATTCATGACTGCGGCCTTTTTCGTTCCAAAGCTAAAAATCTTTTGGCAACATGTAAAATGTTGATAGAAGAATATAACAGTAAGATTCCGGATACTGTTGAGGAACTGATGAAGTTGCCGGGGGCCGGCAAAAAAACGGCCAATGTGGTTGCCAGTATTGTTTATAAAGTACCGGCTATAGCAGTAGATACTCATGTGTTCAGAGTGTCGCATCGTTTGGGGCTGGCAAAGGGCGAAAATCCGTTGGTGGTTGAAGAAGAACTGCAGAAAGTTATTCCAAAAGTAAAATGGAGCGATGCTCATCACTGGCTGATTTGGCATGGCCGTAAAATTTGCAAGGCACGTAAGCCTTTGTGTAGAGAGTGTGCTTTTATTAATCTGTGCCCATATAAAGAAAAAAACATATAAAGCAGACAAGCCTGTTGTGCGACTTGCACGCAGGCTTGTTGTATTTGAGGAGTATAAGGTGCAGGAACAAGAAGTAATATTAAAAAAATATTTTGGTTATAATAAGTTTCGTTTAGGTCAGAAAGAATTGATAGAGCAGCTTCTTGCCGGCAGGTCAGTTGTAGCGGTTATGCCAACCGGTGCAGGCAAAAGCTTGTGTTATCAAATACCTGCTTTGATGCTGGAGGGATTGACGCTGGTTATTTCACCATTGGTATCTTTGATGAAAGATCAGGTTCGTAGCTTGACTGAAAAAGGAATAAAAGCAGTGTACTTCAGCAGCAATATGAGCCGGCAGGAATATGGTGAAGCAGTTTATGCCGTGAGAAACAAGCAATGTAAAATTCTGTACATTGCCCCTGAGCGATTAGAAAATCAACGTTTTAATATTTTTATTGGTGAGCAGAAGTTGGCACTGGTCGTTATCGACGAAGCCCATTGCCTAATCCGCTGGGGAGAATCGTTTCGTCCTGCGTATAATTATATTCGCTTATTTTTAGATGGTTTGCCCCAGCGACCTTTGGTTGCTGCTTTTACGGCAACTGCTACGCCGGAAGTGAAGCGTGGTATTATTGAGGAGTTAAAAATAGAACAACCTTTTGATATTGTGACAGGGTTTGACAGGCCCAATCTGTATTTTAGGGTTGAGCATCCTGTTGTCAAACAACATTTTTTACGTGCATGGGTGGTTGAGCAGCAAGGCTGTGGTATTGTTTATTGCTCTACGCGTAGACAGACGGAAGAGATATATAGATATCTAAAGGCTTGGGGATATAGTGCTTGCCGTTATCATGCAGGATTAACTGCTGAAGAACGACTACTTAATCAAAATATTTTTATAAATAATAAGGTGCAATTCATGGTAGCAACAAATGCTTTTGGTATGGGAATAGACAAGGCCGATGTCCGCTTTATACTGCATTATAGTATGCCGTTAGACATAGAAGGATATTATCAGGAAGCAGGGAGGGCCGGACGTGATGGTCTGCCTGGAGAATGCACTCTGCTTTTTGACAAACGTGACGTGCTGAAAATGCGTCATTTGCTGGAATATGGGTGTGCGCAACGTGATGACAGTTGTCAGGAGAAAGAATTATGGCTGGAACAGGCTTTTATTAGATTGCGTCAGATGGAAAATTATTGCCTTACAAAAGGCTGCCTGCGCCAATACTTACTTAACTATTTTGGGCAAGAAAGTAGCAATAAATGTGATAATTGTAGTAATTGTCAATGCATACGAAAATCATGGAACCAATGGAGTTGAAGGTGGTTTTGTGACAAGGGAGTGAACTTAACTGAATAGGGCAGGGAATAATTCTTTTATGCAGAATATATAAATCAAGAATTGACAGCAGGGAGGGTCTGCTATGAAAATCACCTTTCTAGGTGCTACAAGAATGGTTACCGGTTCATGCTATTTGCTGGAAATTGGTAATAAAAAAATGCTGTTGGACTGTGGCATGTTTCAAGGGTCTAAAATGGTCACTGCTTTTAATGAAAAAGATTTTGTATTTGCTCCGGCGTCTATTGACGCAGTAGTGCTGACTCATGCACATATTGATCATAGCGGCTTGCTACCCAAGCTTGTTAAGCACGGCTATAAGGGGCCGATACATTGTACCAAAACGACTTTGGAACTATGTACAATTCTTCTGCCTGATAGTGCACATATTCAGGAATCAGAAGCAGAATTTGCCAACCGCAAGGGTTTACGTGCAGGCAAAAAAAATGTAGAGCCGATGTATACGGTTGATGATGCTTATAAGGCATTGCAGAGTTTTAGAACACATGAATTCGGTGAGTTGCTTGAAGTTCTTCCGGGCGTGCAGATTAAGTTTAAGGTAGCGGGACATATTTTAGGTTCCGCAATCATTGAAGTTTTTGTAAAGGAAGATGGTCGGCAGACAAAGCTGGTTTTCACCGGTGATATTGGGCAACCTAACCAACCGATTGTTGAGGATCCGGAGAAAATTTCCGGTGCAGATTTTATTATTACAGAAGCGACATACGGTAATCGTATTCATAAAGTTTATGATAAAGAGGCTGAACTCGCTACAATCATAAATGATACGGTGTCTAAAGGAGGGAATGTTGTTATTCCTGCTTTTGCTGTTGGACGGACTCAAGTTCTATTGTATTACTTCCAAAAGATGTTAAAGGCAGGTCGTATACCTCAAGTGCCGATTATTATCGACAGCCCGATGGCAAGCAAGGCAACTGCCATAACGTTAACTAATCCGCAGGAATATGACGAAGAGGCGCGTGCTTTATATGAAATGCATGGCAAGAGATTGCTTGCTATTCCTAATCTAAGCTTTACAGAAACCGCCCAAGAATCAAAAATGATCAACGCGATGCCGGGATCTAAAATTATTGTTTCCGCCAGTGGCATGGCTGATGCCGGCCGTATTCTACATCATCTTAAACATAATCTTTGGCAGAAAAACTGTTCAATAATCATAGCAGGCTATCAGGCCGAGGGTACTATGGGGCGACGCCTGATTGAAGGAGTAAAAAATGTTAAAATTATGGGCGAAGATATTAAAGTCAACGCCAAGATTTATAATATGAAAGGATTTTCTGCTCATGCCGATAAAGAGCAACTTTTAGAGTGGTATGGAAAAATGCATCAGCCGCCGAAAGCATTCTTTGTAACGCATGGCGAATTTGATGCGGCTAGTAGTTTTGCGGATGAGTTGCAACGCCGCCTAGGGACTGCTGCCTATATACCGCAGTATGGCGATAGTGTGAATATAAGCGGCACAGAATGGAGTATTTCTGCATCTCAGATTGTTACAACAGTTCCGGAAGTTGCTGAACTTAGAGAGTATCTGCGGCAAATAGAGCGTTCTTATTTGCAGTATCGCACCAAGATAGAACAAATTGTAGCCAGAGATGGCCGTAAAGCAGTGAATATTCGTAAGAAAATGGAAAAAATCAGAAAAATTTTGGATGATATGCTGTCATCTTTATAAAAGTATTTTCGCAAAAAGGAGTTTTAAAAAATATGAAATATTATTATTTTTGTAAACATTTAGTGGCTTGTGTGATGATGGGTGTCGCGTTAACCCTGCCAATAAGTTCTGGGTTGTCTGTTTTTCAACCAAAACCTGCATTCGCTGCCGAATATAGTAGCCTAAGAGGAAACATCATCGAAAACGCATACCTTTTGGTTGGAACACCTTTTAAAATGGGCGGGAGTTTACCGTCGGAAGGGTTTGATGGTTCTGGTTATGTCCAGTATGTATTTGGTGAGAGCGGGTTTTCCCTGCCTAGAACTGCAGACGCGCAATATGATATGGGGCAACAAATCAGCAAAGATGATTTGTTGCCAGGAGATTTGGTGTTTTACAGTACCGATGGACCTGGAGCCACTTTTTGCGGGATATATAGCGGCGAAGGTAAGTTTATTTATGCCGGAACTAGTAAGGGCGTTACTGAAGGGGATGCATTCGGCCCTTATTGGAATGAACGTTTTTATGGTGCCAGAAGAATTATAAACTAAAAATATCAAATAATAAAAAACACGCTTGTATTATAAAATAAGACTATATAAAATGCTTTAAAAACATATTGACATAATGTTAAGGTATTGTTATACTTATCTCAATATTTCAACAAATGATTAAGTTACAGGTTGTGAATGGGAATGGACAACAAAAGGCGTTCAGAAAGCCGGCGGTTGATGCGAGCCGGTCAGCACGGAATTTGTCTTCTCACCCGGGAAACCTTTTTCTGAAGTAAATGTAGGAAAAAGCGCTAAGCTGCGTTAAAGGCTTTAGAGTATAATTTAGGGAGGTACCGCGTACTTACGCCCCTATCGGCTATGCCGGTAGGGGTTTTTTAATTTATTTTTAGTGGAAGACGCAAGGGAGGGGAAATAATGAACAAGCAGCGCAAAACACTGCGCAAAAGACTGCAAAGAAGTGATATTTTGGTTTTGCCGGGGGTGTATGATGCGCTTACAGCAAAAATTGCGGCAGAGGTAGGATTTGATGCACTAGTAATGGGTGGTTATAGTATAGCGGCTTCACGACTTGGACAGCCGGATGTTGGTTATCTTTCGATGACGGAAATGGTGCAAGCAGTAAAATGTATCGTTGATGCTACGGAACTGCCGGTATTTGCTGATGGGGATACGGGTTATGGCAATGCTTTGAGCGTGCGCAGAACTATGCAGGAGTATGAAAAGGCTGGAGCTGCGGCAGTTTTGTTTGAAGATCAAGTATGGCCCAAGCGTTGTGGGCATATGGCAGGAAAACAGGTCATTGACTCTGATGAACACGCAAAAAAAATACGAGCGGCTGCGGATGCCCGTATGGATAAAAATTTTCTGCTGATAGCAAGGACGGATGCCAGAGCAGTAAATGGATTGAAAGATGCTGTTGAGCGTGGGAAACGGTATCTTGACAGTGGGGCGGAGGCATTGTTTATTGAAGCTCCGCAGAACATTGAAGAGTTAGAAATGATTGCTAAAGCTTTTCCTGATACGATACTGATTGCCAATATGATTGAGGGTGGCAAGACCCCTAATTTAACTGCCAAAGATTTAGAAAATATTGGTTTTAAGATTGTCTTTTGGCCTTGTAGTGCCTTATATGTTATTACCCAGGCTTTTAAAGAAGCGATGACGGTACTGCATGAAACTGGTACGACTAAAGCGTATGAAGACAAAATGATGCATTTTACTGATTTTAATCAATTCATAGGTCTTAACAGTTATATGGAACTGGAAAAACACTATAAATAAAATTTGATGAGGTGAAGGAAATGAAAAGATCCAAAATCTTAAAAACTATGCTTATGATAACAATGGTTATGACGATGACGGTGATGGCAGGCTGCGGTGGCAGTGGTGACAAAAAAGCTGACAGTAGTGCCAAAGTAACCCTGAAACTTGCTCATAATCTTCCAACGGCACATCCTTTGGCACAAGGAATGGAAACTTTCAATAAAAAAATAACAGAAAAATCTAAAGGCAATATTATGATTAATATTTACCCATCCGGACAATTATTCAATGACAAGAGCATGAATGATGCTATTATGTCCGGTGGCATTGATATGGGGCTTAATTCTACCGCTATGTGGTCAACAGTTATTCCTGTTATGGAAATTTTCGATGTGCCATTTTTGTTTACCAGTTATGAAAAAGTTGATCAAGCTATTGATGGTGGCTTAGGCGACAAACTAGCTGTAGAATTGCAAAAGAAAGGTGTCCGCCCGGTTATTTGGGCTGACTATGGTTTTGTACAGTTTGCCAACAGCAAAAAAGAAATTACTAAACCAGAAGATTTTGCGAGTTTAAAGTTGCGCGGATATGGTGAACTGCCTTCTGAAACCATTAAAGCCTTAGGTGCTTCTCCTGTAACAATGGGCTCTGGTGAGGTTTATATGGCGATTCAACGCGGTGTTGTTGATGGGCAAACTTCAGGCACTACTGCGATGTATGAACGTAAAATGTTTGAAGTAACTAAGTATCTTACTATTACTAACCATGCTTATCCGGAGTTTATTTTGGCTATGAATGAAAAATCTTTTCAAAAATTGACTCCGGAACAGCAACAAATAGTAACCGAAGCTGCGAATGAAGTACGTGATGAATTACGGAAAAATGCTAAAATGGAAGATATGTCTGCATTGGAGAAATTGAAAGAAAAAGGTATGCAGGTTTATGTTGTGCCAGAAGCAGATTTGCCGATATGGCAGGCTGCTACTAAACATGTTTGGGAAATTTTTGTTAAACACACAGGTGACTTAGGAAAAGAAGTAATCAATATCTGTACAAAATAGTCAATTTGAGTAGGGGAACCGCTGCCATATGCGGCAGCGGTTTTATTTTAGAAAGAATGTGAGGAGTAGGACTTGAAAAGTGTTATCAGTATTTATAAGAAACTTTTAAATGCTTTAACCATGCTGGTAGGAGTGATTGCAGGTGTTTTATTGTTAATGCCGGCTTTAATGATCTTCTACGAAGTTGTAATGCGTGGTTTGTTCAATGCACCAACCGAATGGTCTATTGAGCTTTCAGTATACTGTGTATTGGTTGCCGGGTTTTTAGGTATGCCAGTTGCTTATGCTACAGGTAAACATATTCATGTTGACATAGTTCTAAGTCAACTTTCAAAAAGAACCCGTTGTTATATTGAACTTTTTACGACACTCGTCGGTATTTTTTTCTGTATTATTTTCGTTATACAGTCACTGGATATGGCGTTACTTTCTTATGAAATGAATAATACTTCGCCAAGCACGCTACGTACACCTATGTGGATTCCTCAGATGGCGCTACCGATAGGCATGGGTGTTTTACTGCTACAGTTTATTGCAACACTGCTTACTGATATCGAAAAAATCAGCACCGGTGAATTCACTAAGGAGGCAGAATAAAATGCTTATTCTTTTTACTAGCATCTTGTTAGGACTCTTAGTTTTGGGACTTCCGGTAGCATTCTCTCTGGGGACAGCCGGACTTTTGGGGATGTTTGTGTTTATGGGAGGAGGTTCTTCTCTGGCACAGATACCGATTTTGGCATATAAATCATTGGATGATTTTATTTTGACAGCCGTTCCTTTATATATTTTGATGAGTCAAGTTCTTTTAACCGGCAAGGTAGGCAATGATTTGTTTGAATTAGGCAATAAATGGTTGCGCCATCTGCCAGGTGGGCTTGGTGTAGCGACTGTTTTTGCTTGTGCTATTTTTGCCGCCATTACCGGATCTTCTGTAGCCTGTGCTCTTACTATCGGTGCTATCGCTATTCCGGAAATGCTTTCCAGAGGCTATGAACGCACTTTAGTTCTTGGTTCTGTAGCTGCGGGCGGAACTTTGGGGATTTTGATTCCGCCGTCAATACCAATGATTTTGTATGG
>CAYVGQ010000025.1:9514-10724 GCA_964450295.1 uncultured Phascolarctobacterium sp.
CTGTAGGACAGCTTTTTATGTCGGGGGTTGTTCCTGGAGTGATATTGACATTGCTTTTTATTGCTGTGGTGGTTTATCGGTCACGTAAGCTCCCGTTAGAGCATGCTTCTAGTTGGGAAGAAAGAATCCAGGCATTGAAAAGTTCTTTTTGGGGACTTTTACTTCCATTGCTTATAGTTGGGGGCATTTATACGGGTGCTTTCACTCCAACTGAAGCAGCGGCTATCGGGACGGTGTATAGCTTGTTTATTACTTTTGTTATTTACAGGACGCTTACGCTGAAGGATATACCAGAGATTTTATTAGACACGGTAAAAACATCTTCAATGATTTTTGCAATTATGATTGGTGCGACTTTATTCGGATTCGTACTTACGATTTTGCAAGTACCTCAGGCTTTGACTATGTTGGTTGCAGAAATGGAAACAAGCCGCTGGTTTGTTTTTATAGCAATCAATATCCTGCTTTTAATACTGGGCTGTATTTTGGAATCTATTTCTATTATTTTCATTACACTGCCGATTTTATACCCGATAATTATCAAACTTGGGTTTGATCCAATCTGGTTTAACGTAATTCTCCTTATCAACCTAGAACTAGCGTTGATAACTCCGCCTGTAGGAATGAATTTATTTGTGTTGCAGGGTATAAGTCCTGAAAGCAAAATGACGCAGATTGTCGAGGGAGTTATTCCGTTCGGAATTGTTATGGCGTTTGAAATTTTATTGTTATGTTTCTTCCCTGAAATAGCGACATGGTTACCTAGTATTCTAAAATAGTGTTTTTATTGACAGAGTAGGTCAAAAAGAATATAATTAATTAGTCATAATGAAGGATGCTTCTGGACAAGCATCCTTCATTAATTTTAATAATATTGATCTAGGCACTGTCTGTAATTTTGAGCTACAGGCGGTTAAGCGTCTGCTCAAAGAGAGAGGAAGATTTTATTTATGTTAAGGAATGATTTGCGAAATATTGCTATTATCGCTCATGTTGATCATGGCAAAACTACATTAGTAGACGCTATGCTCAAACAAAGCGGTATTTTCCGTGCCAATGAACATGTGGAAGAACGTGTAATGGATTCCAGTGCATTGGAAAGAGAACGCGGCATTACTATTTTGGCTAAAAATACGGCTGTTATGCATAGAAAGACTAAAATCAATATTCTTGATACGCCCGGTCACCAAGATTTTGCCGAAGATACCTT
>CAYVGQ010000026.1:0-2658 GCA_964450295.1 uncultured Phascolarctobacterium sp.
CTCCGTTCATCATGGGCTTTTAATTTATTTAGATGTCGTATTTTTTATTTTCGTCGCCTAAAGGCTCGTCTTTTTTAGGATTGTTTTTAAAGATATCAATGTTTTTCTTTGCCTCGCGCAAGGCGTCATCATAAACTGTTTTAAAGGGACTTAAATCAGCAGGCTTACCCGCCTTAAGCCATTCCGTAACCACTTTTCCCAAGGCATAGGTCGTCGCCACGGCGATAGGTATCTGTAGTGGAGCAAAGGGAATCAGCGTCGTTAGAGTACTGCCGACAAAATAAGCTCCCAAAGAGCTTAGCAGACTTACAGCGGCTTTTTCGCCTATTTCTTCCTCATAAACGCTGCCTAATTTTATAACCAGGTACACATCATTGGCAATCAGTGCCATCGTCCCTAGGAGCGGCGCTACAACGATAACACCGGCACGAGCTGCCGCCCAGCGGCATAGAGCTTCAGCTTCCTCCTGGCGTAATCTATCGTCAATAACGGTAACTTTCTTCGACTGATTCTTTTCCATTTATACGACCTCCTTCAAGACGGCAATAACCACTTATTATAATTCGCAGTCTTCCCGAAAAGTCCTGCTAATAACTGCTGAGAAATACCTTGCAGACACAAAAAACCGCAGACGTTACAGCCCGCGGTAAATTTTATGATGTTAAGAGCTTATTTTTTCTAATTCTTCCGCCTTACGTCTCGTATTTAAGTCACGCATATAGTCAGTTACCAAAACAGTGCTTTCTTCAAACAGCACAAGTGAATGCGTAGCCTTTTTTTCTAAAAACGGTAACAGTTTCTCTAAATTTTCTTTCTGGTCTACGATGGTGACCATCACAGGCAGGTTAGAAACGCCGGTAAATAAGGCCACAGGGCGACGATCAATGCCGCGCACCTCAGTTGCATAGCCTTCAATGCCTCTAATAACAGTAGCTCCGGCTATTTTTAGACGTCGGGCCTCATCCAAAATAGTCCTATATAGAGGTTCATCTCCTACAATAACGTCTTCGCCCGTATAAATTTTTAGCATCCAGCACTTTTGAAATTCAACCGTCATCTATATCCCCCTCTTTCTAGACCTCTTAATTTCTTGTTACCTTAATTATAGCATGTTGTTTACAAAAGTTCATGCTTAACAAAAAAATAAGTAGTTTTTTCTAGATAAAGAAGTAAAAGTAGCAGGATTTTTAAGTATTTATGTAGAATCACTTACATACAAAAAGAAACTAACTTTTCATGAGCTTCCACTCTCACAAAATCTGCCTCTTACGGGATTTTGCCACTACCGCCTGCAATATTCCGTATTGATATGGATAGGCGTTAAAATTTAAGGAGGGATTCACCATGATGAAAAAAATTCTTGTACCTTTCGATGGATCTGAAACCGCTCATCGCGCTTTGGAATTTGCCGCAGGTATCAGTAAACCTTTTGGCAGTGAAGTTTTGGTAGTAAATGTTACCGTCCCCTATGACTATACCAAAGTACCACCGAAAAAACCGAAAAATGCTATCGAAGAAGCTGAAATGGCGTCCAAAGGATCTAACCCAACAATGCTTGATATCGCCGAAGCCCATTTGGAAAAACTTGGTTGCAATAAGGCAACCTATCGACAGATTGTTGATATCGACCCGGCCGAAAGAATTTTGGAATATGCAAAAAATGCAGACGCTGATATGATTGTACTTGGCAACAGGGGTATGGGTATGTTGGCAGGCCTCTTAATGGGCAGCGTCAGCATGAAGATTTCCCAATATGCAGAGTGTCCGGTAGTGATAGTAAAATAATCAAACAAATATTCCCGTCTCAAGAAGGCGGTAATCCCGTGGAAGTGCCCCCCTTATCCGTAGGAGATAAGGGGGGCAAGGTATTTTTACGGTCGTTTGACGCACAACGATTCGTTGAGACTACCGCTACGGAATCCTTCCAAATCCAGACTGACATATTTAAAGCCTGTCGCTCTAAAAGCGGCGGCTATTTTTTTTCGTAGCTCAGGCTGCATAATTTCTGAAAAAGACTCGGACGGCACTTCTATTCTTGCCAGTTCTCCGTGACAACGAACTCGCATTTTTGCAAAGCCGGCATCCAATAAAAATTGTTCTGCCGCTTCTATGCGTTTCAGTTTCGCTTCCGTTATTGTTTCACCGTACGGAATCCTTGATGCCAGACAGGCATAGGCAGGTTTCTTCCAAGTAAACAAACCAAATTCACGGGATAACAAGCGCAGTTCCTTTTTACTTAGCCCTATTTCCCGAAACGGGCTTTTGATCCCCAGTTCCGCAGTAGCCCGCATTCCGGGACGGTAATCTTTTTCATCATCAGTATTAGCGCCGTCGGCAACACAGGCGCATTGTTTTTTTGCCGCCACAGACAAAATCGCTGCAAACAACGCTCGCTTACAGTAGTAGCATCGTTCGGGTCCGTTAGCAGCAAAACCCGGCACATTAAGCTGATCAACATCAATCTCCAGATGTCTTATTTGTAGCTTATGCAGTAATTTTGCCGCATCCTGCGCTTCATGTGCCGGATAAGACGGAGTGCGTACGGTTACCGCTAAAACTTTTTCGCCTAAAGCCTCGCGGGCAGCGTACAGCAAAAAAGCCGAATCAACACCGCCGGAAAATGCGACCGCCAAACTGCCATAGCTGTGGAGCAACTCT
>CAYVGQ010000026.1:2717-10631 GCA_964450295.1 uncultured Phascolarctobacterium sp.
AATTTTTATATTTTTTTTGCAATTCAATTTGCATTCTACGCTCCGGTCTTAATTTTGGCGATTGACTAAATCCTCAATCGCCTTGGTACGCAAAGCAGTTTTGAGAACCTTACCCGTAGCATTTTTAGGCAGTTGCTCGCTGAAGAAAAAATATTTGGGGACTTTATATCCGGCCAACCGTTCCATCAAAAAACGCCGTAACTGCGGTTTAGTCGCTTCACAACCTTCTTTTAGCACAACGAAGACGCAGACAGCCTGTCCTCGCAGTTTATCAGGAACACCGATCACAGCATTTTCCTGCACCGCCGGGTGATGGTACAAAGATTCCTCTACCTCGCGGGGATAAACATTTTCTCCGCCGGTAATGATCATATCTTTAAGTCTGTCGACAATAAAAACATAGCCTTCGTCATCCTGATATGCTAAATCGCCGGTATGCAACCACCCACCACGTAAAACAGCCGCTGTTTCCTCCGGTCTGTTCAAATAGCCCAGCATCACGTTATCACCCTGCACACATAATTCTCCAACCGTACCGAAAGGCACGACAGCAGCTTTTTTGTCGCGAATCTCAACCTTGACATTAGGCAGTTGTATCCCAATCGAACCAATCTTGATCTTTGAAACCGGATTAACCGTACATACCGGCGAAGCCTCTGAAAGACCGTAGCCCTCCTGTACCGGTTTACCGAATTTCTTTTTAAAATCTTTGGCAAGTTTTTGAGGCAGAGAAGCGCCCCCGCTGATAAAAAATCTTATCGAAGCCAGCTGCTCGGGCGTGGCACCCTTTTCAAACATCTGAATCATGGTCGGAACGCCGGCAAATTGGGTAATTTGATGCTTTTGAATCAGGCGCAGTGCTTCTGCCAGGGTGTAGTTCTCTTGGACAACGATGCAGACACCATGCAGCAGCGGGCCGGCAACAGAAACAGTCCATGCAAAGCAATGATACATAGGAAGTACGCATAAAGTTTTATCATCCGGATACATCAGCACCAACTTTGTAAAATCGTTGGCATTGGCAAGCAAATTACGATGCGAAAGCATGGCTCCCTTGGGATACCCTGTGGTGCCGCTGGTATAAATAATAGTACAATTATCATTTGCCTGCATGTTAACCGCCGTATAAACAGGCGGCGCCGGCTTACGTAAATCCTCAAAGTCAAGCTGTAGCAGAGGCTCGCAGCCATACTCCCGCATAGAGTCTGCCAGGTCCAGCTTCTGGCGCGTAACCATCACCTTCATATCCGCATCCCGCGCAATATAGGCTACTTCCGGTGCTGCAAGTTGAAAATTAAACGGTACAACTACGCCACCGGCTTTGATGATTGCCAAATAGGCAATGACAAACTCGCTGCAATTTTTACTGAACAAACCCACTTTATCGCCTTGCCGTACGCCGTAGTTTTGCAGATGGGCGGCCCATAAAGTAACCTCCTCGCGCAATTCACCGTAGGTAAGCCTTTGATCCTGACAAATCAAAGCCGGGGCATCTGCAGGATGCTTATTGATAATTTCGTAAAACAGCATTTGGTACTCTCCTCATCAGGGCAGGCAAACTGCCGAAACTGTCTGCCGAACCTATTTTATTTTGCGGTGGCAGTATTTTCTTTATTATACTAAATAACAAGCACCTTGCACAATAGTTAAAAGAAAGTTAAGATGTAGTCAGTATTATAGTATCTAAACACGAAAGACAGGTGTTATTAATGACAGTTAAATTTAAATCCGGTATGAACGGCACCGCCACAGCAATTGTTGCGCCAAGCAACTTTGCTTCCACTATGGGTAGCGGTGATCTTGATGTTTTTGCCACTCCGGCCCTAGTTGCCCTAATGGAAAAAGCAGCCTGCAGTGCTGTTGCCGACTGTTTTGATGCAACAACCGGTAGCGTCGGCATAAAAATGGCTATCACTCACGACGCAGCCACTCCGCCCGGGAAAAAAGTTACAGCCACGGCGGAGCTACTTGCCGTTGAAGGCCGCAGGCTGATTTTTGCCGTCAGTGCTGTTGATGAACACGGACTTATCGGCAGCGGCAGGCACGAACGTTTTGTTATCGATAAAGCAAAGTTTTTGGCTAAACTGCAGGCTAAAAGTTAATTACTATTTATAATAAAAAGCTCCCGTTAAATGAACCGACCCCCAAAAGTTAGACCTAAAAGCCTAACTTTTGGGGGTCACATCAAAACGGGAGTTTTTTATTAATCTTTAGCAAAATCAATCTTCTCGCAGGCTTATCAAGGAGGGCATTGCCATCCGTACAGGTCTCCATAAAAAAGCGGCTATCGTGTAATCAATAAGCGAATGTATCAGTGTTCCCCCACCAACCAGCACCAGCACACTCATAACATAACCATCCGCCAGCTGCTCCGGTTTAAAAATACTTCCTCCCAGAAAAAATGGTGACACCACGATTACCTCGCAGGTAGCATGAACAATCGCCAGAGCTCCGTTAAAGGCCATGGACTGCGCAGGTTTTTCAATGATATCGGGCAGTTTTTTAATGATCAGCGCTCCCAGCACAGCAAAAACTATATGACTGGCAGCCCGCAACGCAATGATTAGCGGTGTAGTCAGAAAAAAGCCCAGTGTCGTACCAATGCACACGGCGACAGCAACAACAGGCGAAATAAACATGGCCAGAAAAATTGCCACATGACTGGCCAGCGTAAACGACATCGGCCCCAGTACTATTTTTGGCATTACCATCGGTATCATCAGCCCCACGGCGCATAAAACACTGGCTACCACCAACTGCAAAACTTTCTTATTTTTCATTACCACATACCTTCTTTCCGACTGCTTCATCATACTAACAAAGACAGCAAGATTATTTTAACACAGTTTGCAAAAAAGCTTGCAGACGTTCATTTCGCGGATTTGTAAAAAGTTCCTCCGGGCGCCCCTGCTCCTGCACCTTACCGTCAGCCATAAAAATTACTTTTGTCGCCACTTCGCGGGCAAATCCCATCTCGTGCGTAACAACAACCATGGTCATTTTCTCTTCGGCCAGTTCGCGCATCGTCCGCAGAACCTCGCCTGTCAATTCAGGATCTAGCGAAGAAGTTGGTTCATCAAACAACATAATCGATGGTCTCATCGCCAGCGCACGGGCAATAGCCACACGCTGCTGCTGACCTCCCGACAGTTTGCGCGGATAAACAGCCGCTTTTTCTGACAAGCCTACTTTGCCTAACAAAATTTTAGCTTCTTGAATAATTTCTGCTTTATTACGCTTTTGCACTTGTAACGGCGCTTCAATCAAATTTTCCAGAACCGTCATATGCGGAAAAAGATTGAACTGCTGAAACACCATTCCCATTTTACTGGCGATGCGACGACTTTCGTCCCCGGGCGCGTATTCCACCTCGCCGACGCTATTAGTATCAACCAGTATTTCTCCGTCAATGCTAATGGTTCCCCGGTCAATTGTTTCCAACTTATTCAAGCAACGCAACAAAGTGCTCTTACCGCTGCCACTTGGTCCGATGACAGCAATCACTTCACCTTCTTCTACGTCCAGATCTATGCCCTGCAGAACTTCTAAGTCCTGAAAACTTTTATAAATATTTTTTGCGGCAATTTTTTTCATGGTCTACTCCCATCAATCATACTTGGAAAACTTTTGTTCCAGTTTATCGAATCCATAAGTTAAAACCAAAGTCATCAGCAGATAAAAAACACCCGCTACCAAAAACGGTGTAATGCTAAAATCACGTTGTACCAGATTACGGGTCGTACGCAGCAAATCATTCATCGCCAATACATAGATTAAAGAAGTATCCTTGACCAGAGTGATGGTTTCATTGCTAACCGGCGGTAAAATGATGCGAAAGACCTGTGGCAGAATAATGCGACGCATAGTCTGCACATAATTCATGCCCAAAGTACGCGCCGCTTCGTTCTGGCCTTTAGGTATCGCTTGTATACCCGCACGGAAAATTTCGCAGAAATAGGCGGCATAGTTCAGTACAAAAGCAAAAACAGCTGCCTGAAAATCGTCCATACGGATACCGATTCCCGGTATAAAAGGCAGCCCGTAATAAACAAATAAAAGCTGCAGCATTAGCGGAGTACCGCGCAGCAGCCAAACATATACCCCCACAGCACTGCGCAGACTTTTCAGGGATGAAACCCTCGCCAAAGACAGCAGTACGCCTAGCGGTATCGACAAAACAATAGTAATGAAAAACAGTTTTAAAGTTTCGATTGTACCCAGCCACATCTGGGGCAAGATGGAAATAATATAGTCCATTATGAGTCTCCGTATCTGATTTTAAAATAAGTAGAAGAAAAGAGCCGACAGCTCACGCCATCGGCCCGGAGCTTATTAATATTTAGTGATGTCAACGCCCATCCATTGTTCAGAAATCTTTTTCATAGTGCCGTCTTTTTTCATCTCATCCAGCGCTTTATTGATTTTTTCGCTGTATTCTTTATCATCTTTGCGGAAAGCTACCGCTACTACTTCGTCACCCATATTTTCTTCCAAAGCGACGTATTTGCCGGGGTGTTTAACCATGTAATAACGAGCCAGTACTGCGTCAACAACCATCGCGTCGATACGTCCCGCATCCATATCCATATAAACGGCCGCAAAATCCGGATATTTTCTGTAATCTTTTAAAGAGGCTCTCAGTTCATTGTTCCTGTCAAGAATGTAAGAACCTGTACTGTCATCCTGTACGGCCAAAACCTTGCCCTTCAGATCAGCAATCTTCGTAATAGCAGAATCTTGAGGCACAACAACAAGTTGGGCATTGACCATATACGGTTTAGAAAGTGTGTAGGCTTCTTGACGTTCGGGGTTGACAGTAAAGCAGTTCCAAATTGCATCAATACGTTTGCCTTTAATCTCGGCTTCTTTAGAGGCCCAGTCGATAGGTTTAAATTCAACTGCCATACCGGCGCGTTTGCAGGCTTCCTTGGCTAGGTCGATATCATAACCGACAATCTCGTTCTTTTCATTGCGGAAACCCATCGGTGCAAAATTATCATCAAGTCCTATCACCATTTTTTTAGGACTGTCACTGCCGCAGCCCGCCACTAAAGAAAGTGCCACTAACAAGGTCATCACCAAAAGTAAAAATTTCTTCATCATACATCCCCCTCTAAGGTTTTTCTTACTCTGCTTTTGATTATACTTTAGTTCGTTAAATTTGTAAAGAGATAAAATGATTTTTTTTGAATTTTTTGCAGGATTTTATCGACAAACTGCGAATGGTATGAGAAGAAGATTTTTTGAGAAAGAGAGGCGCCTAATGATTATCACTGAAAGAAAGACCGATATTTTTGAACGCCGTGCCGGTGGCAAGGGCGATACCATTATGGAACATATCGTCGACGAGAAGGTCTACGGCGGCAAGATTGCCGTTTATGCCCGTGTAATTTTAAAGCCGGGCTGTTCACTGGGGTTTCACAAACATGAAGGTACCAGTGAAACCATGTATGTATTGCAAGGTACCGGTCTTTACAACTACAACGGTAGCACCGACAAGCTTCAGGCAGGCGATGTTACTTTTTGTCCGGAGGGCGAAAGCCACAGCATTGAAAATGTTGGTGTCGACGATCTTGTAATTATGGCGCTTATCGTGAACGAAAAACAATAAAACTATAAGCGCAGACAAATATCGATGCCTATAAAATTACAATTCAAAACAAGGTCCCCAATCGCAATTTATATTATGCGATTGGGGACTTTGTTCTATTTTTATTAAGCCTGCAATTATTTAGTTCATCTCTGCTCACTTGCCAGCTTTTTCTGTAGCCAAAGCATACGCAAAGTTAAAAATACCGCCGAGCAGAACAAACCAATATCAAGACTCTGCCAGTAGGCTACCGGGCCATAGTCCATAACGAAGTCCAAAAAGCAGCCCAGGGGCAGACAAATTACCCAGTAAGCACAAAACCCGGAATAGAAAGTGGCCTTAACATCCTTATACCCACGCAGAATACCCTGTATCGGCGCCGCCGTAGCGTCAAACAATTGGAAGAAGATCGCATAAAATAAAAAGTCCACCACTTTTGCGATAATAACGGGCTCGGTAGTGTAAAGCATGGCGATATAAGGACGATTGGTATACACCAGCAACGCCAGAAAAATTGCAATGCTCATATTAACCGCTATACCCATACGACTGTATTTCTGAGCTTCGGCAAAACGTTTAGCCCCGGCTTCGACGCCAACCAGAATGGTTAGTGCCATGGAGAAGCTGAGCGGCACCATATATAGCAGTGAAGTAAACCCTAGCGCCGCCTGATGAGCGGCAATAATAACTGTGCCGAATTTAGAGATAAACAACGCTACAACGCCAAAGATACTGGCTTCCATAAACGTTGCTAACCCGATTGGAACCCCAATACTTAGATTTTCGCGCAACTGCTTGACATCAAGTCGAAAACTGTCTTTAAAAATGCGAAATTTCTCAAATGCCGGTAACCGGTGTATGACCCAGACAAAAACGGCGAATTCCAGCCAGTAGGTGATGCCCGTTGCCACACCGGCACCAACGCCACCCAATGCCGGCATACCCAGCTTACCAAAAATAAAACAATAATTCAGAAAAGCATTAATTGGTAACGCCAGCAGGTAGATTTTCATCGTAATCCCAGTATAACCCAGAGTATCGATCAGCGCCCTCATAGAGGTAGACATAAAAAAGGGAAGAATACCCACCGCCACAGCGGCCATATACATCTTAGCAATATAATGTACTTGTGGTTCCAGTTGCAGATGCATCAATAAAATATCAAGAAATAAAATACCCATAATAATCATCACGACCGAAAATACGGCCGCCAAAAACAGGGTATGCCTGATGACCTTACCAATTTTATCGTATTGCCCAGCCCCCAAAAGATGCCCCACAATAGGCATGGCACCAAGCAAAACACCGTTAGTGCCGACAAAGATTGGCATCCAGATATTGCCACCGATTGACGTACCCGCCAAATCGACAGCACCGGCGTGTCCCGACATAGACGAATCAAAAAAATTCATGGCCATGATTGCCGTTTGTGTGATCAGAATCGGTATCATTATCGAAAAAAGACGTTGTAAGCGTTGTTTAAAATTTTCGTCTACTAACATATAGGTAATCCCTTTCTATCTAAAAGAAGCATTCAGAAAATTCCGCTCGCCTCGGCCAGTTCGGTCAGATAAGCCCAACGTTCCAAGAGCTGTTCCAGTTTCTGTTCGGTATTTTGCTGCTGCTCTGTCAACTCGCCCAGTCTTACAAAATCGCTACCGGCATCGTTGATTTCCAGAGCCAGCATTTTCAGCTCGGTTTCAACCGCAGCGATAGTAGCTTCTATTTGTTCAAATTCCAGTTTTTCTTTATAAGTCAGCTTGGGTTGCCGCGCCTGATTTTTAGCAGGTTCTGCTTTCTCAGCGCTGCGTTCAGTGTCTTGCTGTTCAACTGCTTTACGCTGACGCACTGCTGTTTCGTATTTGCTGTAATCGCCGGTAAACTGCCGAATTTCTCCCCCTCCCATAAAAGCAAAGATCTTATGGGCAAAACGATCTAAAAAGTAACGGTCATGAGAAACGGCAATGACCGCACCATTGAAATTGTCCAAATAGTCTTCCAGTACCGACAGGGTGGGAATATCCAGATCGTTAGTCGGTTCGTCCAGTAGCAGTACGTTAGGTGCAGTCATCAAGATCCGCAGTAAATAAAGACGTCTTTTTTCACCGCCGGAAAGTTTACGCACTTGTACCCATTGCAACTCGCCGGGGAACAAAAAACGTTCCAGCATTTGCGCTGCCGTAATGTGCGTACCATCTTTCGTCTCGATGTAATCGCCCACCTCGCGGATGTATTCCAAAACGCGTTGCTCACTGTCGGGGAATTCACTATGCTGAGAAAAATAGCCAATCTTCACTCTGGAACCCAGCTTGATTCTCCCCTGA
>CAYVGQ010000027.1:0-3750 GCA_964450295.1 uncultured Phascolarctobacterium sp.
GCCGGCCCTTACAGTATGTGGCAGTCCTAAAAAGTGAATGCCACTGGCAGCGACTACAGCAAGTAAAATTACGCCGAAGATGATTTTTTTGATTGTGCTCATATTGGTACCTCGCTTAATAAAATTTTTTTGTATTATAATAACTTTACTATAGCATAATAAATATTAGTCAGACAGCCCTTGCTACAATAAATTTAAAAATGGTTACAAAAATTAATCGTTTGTAAGTTTAGAAATATTTTTTACAGTTGTTTGATTTTTTTATCCCCAGAGTAATTGCGTTGGTGGGGCAGGTGTCAATACATTCGCCACAGTTGATACATTCTCGATCTCCGACTTTTAAGCAGTCCATTTTACATTTGTTGATGCAGGCATTACAGCCAATACATTTATCTTCGTTCACTTGAATACCAAAATAGGAAAGCTTGTTAAATAAGCCATAGAACGCTCCTAAAGGACAAATAAACCGACAGAAAGGGCGATAAACGAAGACGCTGGCAAGAACTGTGACGATAAGTAAAAAAGCTTTCCAGTTAAATAGTAATCCAAGGCTCTGTTTTAAAAAGGGATTTGTACTGATAAGAGGTACTGCGGCTTCCAGAGTCCCAGCAGGACAAATATATTTACAAAAAGCAGGGACGCCAACTCCCACAGCGAAGAAGAATATCAGCGGCAGGACGATGACAAAAAGAATGCCGAGAATATATTTCAGTTTAGTAAGTGTTCGGGTAGACTTGTTTTTAGCAAGCTTGGGAGACGGAATTTTATACAGCAATTCTTGAATCAATCCAAAGGGACAGAGCCAGCCGCAGACAACGCGTCCTAAGAGGAGTCCGAAAAGGATAAGGAGTCCTAAAACATAGAAAGGAAATCGCAAAATAACTCCGGATAAAGAGCTTTGGAGCGCGCCTAAAGGGCATGAGCCTAAAGCACCGGGGCAAGAATAACAATTAAGTCCCGGTACGCAGACGCTTTTACTGCTCCCCTGCCAGATTTTGCCGTTGATAAAACCGGGCAGATTGCCATTATAAAGAAAAGCGGTAATAGTTTGCACAACAGTACGTTTAGCCAATTCCGATACACTCCAGACAAATCATTGCTGCTTTACGCAGTACGCTGAGATATTGTTTTTGCCAGATGCCAACGCATAAAAAAGCTAGCGCGAGCAACCAAAGAAATTTTTTCATTGATAATACCAGCTTTCGAGAGAAATAGTAACTTTATTTATCAATAGTATCATAGCAGAAAGAAATCGTAAAAACAAATGAACCAGTAAAAAATATTTTGCAGTTATTTCAATTCTGGAAGTTTGTATAAGTACAGAATTTAGCATATAATAAAATGTATAAATTATTAAGGGGGCAGACGATGCTGTTAAGAAGATTGACTGTTGCTGCTATAGGTATTGTACTGGGAACCGGTTTGTTGTTGCCGACAGCTGTAGTGGCTGCTAAAAATGAAGCTTATTATACTACGCAGAAAATTTCTGATTATAAAAAAGGTGAATTTGGCGTACTCGTTGATGACGATGTGAACTTCCGTAATGGACCTTCTACAACGTCTATGGTTCTGGCTTGTTTACCGCGCCATTCATTGCTACGAATTATCGACAAGCAAGACGGTGAATGGCAAAAAATTGAATGGAACGGTAAAGTAGGTTATATTTTTGCCAGATATCTGAACCTTCCATCAGCAGAGGCTTTGATAGATGAAGATAATTCTTTAGGGGACTTACAGCTTGGACAGAAATTTGAGCCGAACGTAGTTAAAAGTTTTGGTAAAATAAAAAAAGAAAGCAAAGATGGAAGTTTACAGGTGTATGATTTTCAGCAACTGCAAATAAAAGTGAAGCGCGGCACTAAGAAAATGGAAGAAATTACAACTTCTTCACCGGTTATTTATACGATGCGTGGTATTGGAGCAGGGGATAAAGAAGCTAGGGTCGTTGGACAGTATGGAATTCCGGCCAGAGTTATTTATCTGTATTCTGATAAAAAAGCAGCTAAGGATAAACGTAGCAAGAAGCAAGACAATCAAAATGAAGAATTTATGATATATGGCTATGATTTTCCGGATGACAGCAAAACTGGCCGACGGTTAAACTTTTATATCAATACTGAAGGTGATGTAAGCCGAATTGTTTTAAGCAAATTTGCATAAATACTAAAATAGCAGGATATCGCTGAATCTTCCTTTGGAAATTCTGGCAGATTATATTTATCTAAGACGTTTTTAAGGTTTTATTATTAAGGAGGTAGAAGAATGCAGACAAGTTTGCTTGAACGGTTTTTACGTTATGTGGCAGTAACAAGTCAAAGCGATCCTTCTAAGATGACGGTGCCGTCTACTGAGGGACAGAGAACTTTAGCGGAATTATTAAAAAAAGATTTGGCGGAAATTGGTCTGGTGGATCTGGCAATCAGTGAGTATTCTGTTTTAACAGGTAAATTACCGGCCAACCTTCCTGCTGATAATAAGAAGAAAATTCCGACAGTTGGTTTTATTGCTCATTTAGATACTGTCGATGTAAACCTTTCTCCTGACATCCATCCACAACTTGTAAGGTCTTATGACGGTGGAGATGTTTGTCTTAATGCAGAGAATAAAATTTATATCCGTGTTACCGAGCATCCGGAACTGCTTAAATATAAAGGACAGGATATTGTTTTCAGTGATGGTAACAGCGTCTTGGGTGCTGACAACAAAGCCGCTGTTGCTAATATTATGGTAGCCTTGGAGACTTTGGTGCAGGATAAAAATAAATATCACGGGGATATTTATGTGGCTTTTGTTCCAGATGAGGAGTGCGGACTGCGCGGGGCGAAAAAAATGGATTTAAGTAAATTTCCGGTTGATTTTGCCTATACGATTGATTGTTGTGAACTGGGCGAGGTTGTATATGAAACCTTTAATGCCGGTACTGCTATCGTAAAAATCAAAGGTGTAAGCGCTCATCCTATGTCTGCTAAAAATGTTCTGAAGAATCCGACTTTGATAGCTGTAGACCTAGTGAATAGTTTCGACAGAATGCAGACACCAGAGCATACTGAGGGCAAGGAAGGATATATTTGGGCTAAGTCGATTAAATCTAATCAAAGCGAGGCGGTCGTACAACTGGATATTCGCGACCATAATAAAATTACTTATGAAGCTAGAAAAAGTTTAATAGAAGCTAATATCAAATTCCTGAAAAATTTACATCCACGTGCAGAAATAGAATATAAAATAACTGATACCTATGGTAATATAGCTGACGCTGTAAACAATGATAATCGTAAATGTATTGATTACATTTACACAGCGATGGCTGATCTTGAAATTGAGCCCAAAACGATTGCAATGCGTGGTGGTACAGATGGGTCGTTTATTTCAACACAGGGTATTTTAACTCCCAATTATTTTACTGGAGGACATAATTTCCATTCTAACTGTGAGTTTTTACCATTGCCTTCCTTGGAAAAATCTTGCCGGATGACTTTGAGACTAATAGATTTGATATATGAGGGCTAAAAAAAGTCTTCCTCTTTTTTAGAGGGAGACTTTTACTTTTCACAAAGAAATAGCCAATGGCAGTTGCTGATATGTTATAATAATACAACAAAGCAGTTATTTGGAGGAAGCATGAATATTGGTGCACGTTTAGAAGCAATTGGCAATTTAGTTCCTTATGGTACAAGCTTAGCTGACATAGGAACTGACCATGCCTATTTACCGTCATGGCTTGCAGAACGTGGTATAATAACGCGGGCT
>CAYVGQ010000027.1:3850-8549 GCA_964450295.1 uncultured Phascolarctobacterium sp.
TTGCGTCGTTGGGCGAATGCTAATGGTTGGATTCTTGCCGATGAAGTTTTAGTGGAAGAAGGCAGACATCTTTATGAGATTATAGTTCTGGAAGACGGAACGGAAGCGGAAGCTTCTCCGGCGGAATATGAAATAGGTCCGCGTCTGCTGGAAAAAAAGATGCCATTGTTGTCCGTTCAGTTTAAAAAAATAATCGGTAATTATCGCCGCCTGCTGCAGAATATGCGACGCGGTGAAGAGGCTTTGAAAAGCGAAAAATACAAATGTGCGCAAAGTTTACTGCAGGATTTGGAGGTGTTGTATGACGAATGCTACAGTAAGTGATATAGTTAAAATAATGGATAGTATAGCACCCCAAGAACTGGCAGAGGAATGGGATAATGTAGGGCTACTGGTTGGCAGAGGTGGTGCTGTAGTTTCAAAACTGTTGCTTGCTTTGGATGCTTCTCCGGGCGTTGTTCAGCAGGCTATTGATAAGCGTGCGCAAATGATTATAACGCATCATCCGGTCATCTTTGATCCGGTAAAAAAAATGACGGATAAAATCTGGCAGCATAGACTGCTGCTGGATTGTGTGGAAAATAAAATTGCTGTTTACAGCGCTCATACTAGTTTAGACAGTGTTTTGGGCGGGGTTAATGATGTTTTATCCGCACGATTGGGAATCGAACATACAGAGGTATTGATACCTAATGCCTGTGACGGAGCAGGACTGGGGCGCATCGGCAATGTAAAAACGTCTATGAGTTTGCCGGAATTTGCAGAAAAAGTTAAAACTGTACTTAAACTGGAGAAAGTTGCAGTAGGTGACGCCGGTAAAAAGGTTAATAAAGTTGCTTTGTGTGGTGGTGCCGGTGCAGAGTTTGTCAAGGCCGCACTAACTGCCGGCGCAGATACTTTTGTTACCGGTGACGTTAAATATCATGCTGTCCAGGATGCTGTCTTTGGCGGTATGAATATTATTGATGCTACGCATCAAGGAACCGAGCTGCCGGTAGTAAATATGCTTGCGGATAGTCTTGCCCTGCGGTTGGGGGCAGGTGGATTTGTTACGCAGGTTTTGGTTGCAGAAGAAAAACTGCTCTTGCAGTATTTGTAGACAGGACTATTTTGAGGATGGTGACAAAATGATCAGCGATTTTAAAGCCGGTACCAAGGTGTGCCAGGCAGTGCTATTGCGTGTTCAGAAAATAGGCAATTCTTCTAATGGCGGCGTTTTTGCACGAGGTCTTTTAGAGGATAATAGCGGCAAGATACCGTTTATTGTGTTTGAAGCAGGTATCGTAGATAAATTACGTGTAATGGAAGCCCCTAAAGTTATGATGGTCGGGGGTATGATTGATATCAATAAATTTTCAAATGATATGACTTTGCAACTTGTCATGCAACGCATGGCAGAGATTATGCCGGAAGACGATATTACACATTTATTGCCTCAAGGAGATTTTAATCGCGAAGAGTATCAACAAAAATTGCAAAAATTGATTAAAGGCGTAATGACGCCCGGGCTCAGGCTCATATTAGAAAACATTTTTAGCGGAGCTTTATATGATAAATTTTTAATCAACCCTGCCGGAATGCGTCTACATCATGCTTATATAGGAGGCTTGTTACAGCATTCTGTCGATGTGGCAGGCATTGCTCTAGCTTTAGCAGAACGTATTGGTGGTGTTGACAAAGATTTGGTTACGGCAGGGGCGTTACTGCATGATGTGGGTAAATTAAAGGAAATTTCTTCGGATATTGGTTTTCCTTATACTACAGAAGGACGTTTGTTAGGACATGTAGCAATGTCAGCTGTCATGGTACAGGAGGCGGCGCTCAAAACTAACGTCACAGGATCAAAAGTGCAGCAACTTATGCATATAGTGCTTTCTCATCATGGCGAACATGAAAAAGGCTCGCCGGTGGCTTGTGCCACTAAAGAAAGTTTTATTGTGCATTATGCAGATGAAATTGATGCCATTATGAACCAATTTGGGAAAAATGAAAGTAAAAATCCTTGGGAATATAATAGAATGCTACAGCGGTTTTTACTGCATGAAGCTTGACTAAATGGTTAGTATATGTTAAATTAAAAAATGATATGAGTGCGAAAGATGATCGCGGTAACGTTTTACGTTAACGAGGAAAGTCCGAGCTCCACAGGGCAGAATGCCGGATAACGTCCGGCGAGGGTGACCTCAGGGACAGTGCCACAGAAATGTGTACCGCCTGCAGTGCAGGTAAGGGTGGAACGGTGCGGTAAGAGCGCACCAGCGGCCGGGCAACCGGTCGGCTAGGTAAACCCCATTCGGAGCAAGACCAAATAGGGGAGGGATGAAGCGGCCCGCTGAACCTTCCGGGTTGTGTCGCTGGAGTTTGTGAGTAATTGCAGACCTAGATAAATGATCATCACCGCTTTGCGGAACAGAACTCGGCTTACTGAGCACTCGTATTCTTTGTAATTAAGTTGCCTTTCGAAGGCAGCTTTTCTTTTTTAAAATTCATAGAATCAATTCATCTTAATTTCAAAAGAGTGCTATAATATAAAAGTATTCTAAATTGACGGAGAGGGTAAATTCATGAAACATATTTCTGTTGTGGTGCCTGTTTTTAACGAAGAGGCTAACCTTAGAGAATTCCACCAACGGCTAACTCAGGTGCTGGCGACTTTGCCATATGAATACGATCTTACTTTTATTGATGATGGTTCCAAAGATAGTAGCGCTTTGATTTTGGCAGAACTGGCGCAAAAGGACACGCATGTTCAGGCCTATCTGTTATCACGTAATTATGGACACCAGCTTGCGTTGACCTGCGGATTGGATCATGCTGGCGGTGATGCCGTTATTACTATGGACGGAGATTTGCAGCATCCTCCTGAATTATTGCCAGAGCTAATAAAATTATGGGAAGATGGTAATGAGATTGTGCAGACAATTCGTCTGAATACAGAAAATATTTCTTTTATGAAACGTTTTTCTTCGACAGTTTATTATAAACTCATCAATATCATGTCTAAGGTTGAAATCACCCCCGGTGGCAGCGATTTTAGATTGATGGATAAGCAGGCTGTTGAAGCGTTTAGACTGTACCGCGAAAGGGCGCGTTTCATAAGGGGGCTTATCAACACTTTAGGATTTAAAGTTGCTAAGGTAGAATTTGTAGCTTTGCCGCGTTTTGCCGGTACTTCCAAATATAGTCTGCATAAAATGCTGCATTTTGCCTTGGATGGAATTACGTCTTTTTCTAATATTCCATTGCGTTGGGCTTTTTATTGTGGTCTCTTTTGCGGATTTTGTTGGACATGTTTTTTATGTTAAATATATTATTGACGATGCTGTACCGGGCTGGGCCACAATGACTGCTAGCGTGTTGTTTCTCGGCGGCATTCAGTTAGTGGGTATTGGCATTCTAGGTGAGTATATAGGACGTGTTTTTGAAGAAGTTAAGCAACGTCCGCTTTATATTGTAGGGCGACATCTCAGTCAAAAATAAAATGATTTTACAAGGTTGTAAGTTTGTGTTATAATCATTTACAGTTGGGAAGGGGAGTGCGGTGCTTGCTAAGGAAAAAACTTTTATGCCTGGTATTAACAATGGTATTTTGTTTTATGAATTTTGCAACTGCTTTGGCGTCCTTCGAACGTGGTGACGAAGGGCAGGATGTTCTTGATATCCAAAAGCGCTTGGTAGAGTTAAATTATAAGGTTACCGGTGTGGATGGGGAATTTGGGCCTGAGACCGAAGCCGCAATCAAGCAGTTTCAAGTTGATAAAAATTTAGAGGTGGATGGTATCATTGGTAATGATACTTACCGTGCTCTGATGCAAAAAGAAATGCCTCCGAACCGTTCTGGCCGTAGTGCTACTGTACGTAACATTATTCGTGCTGCATACAGTGTTTTGGGAACCCCTTATGTTTTTGGTGGCACCAGTACTTACGGATTTGATTGTTCGGGCTTTACTCAGTATGCATGCGCACGTGCGGGTGTAAGTATACCTCGTACTGCTGACAGCCAGATGTATTATGGCCGTCAAATTTCCATGAGCGAATTACGACCAGGAGATTTGGTTTTTTTCTCAACATATGAACCCGGTGCTTCACACTGCGGGATTTATCTTGGCGATGGTAAATTTATACATGCCGGAACGAGTACCGGCGTGGTTGTTGCCAATGCTTTTACAGGCTATTGGGGTGAACGTTATTACGGAGCCTGCCGTATTTTATAAAAAATTATATCAAGCAGACAAGTTTACTTGTCTGCTTTTTTCTTTGTCAAAATGGACTTAATAAAATTCTTGGCCATAAAGCTTTTTAAGTTGTAATATTTTTGTGAAAGGGATGGAAAAAGTGATTTTTTGAGAAAAACTATTGTATAATAGTAACAAGAATAGTTGTGAGGTGATTTGTATGGAGAATAAAAAAGTGTTAATTGCCGATGACGAAAAGCATATCCGCGAGATTTTGAAAATATATTGTGAGAAAGAAGGCTTTGAAGTTATCGAGGCTGCTGACGGCGCTGAAGCAATTTTAAAAGTGCAGTCCGAGAAGCCGGACATTCTTGTTTTGGATATAATGATGCCTGTAATGGATGGACTTACCATGCTTGAAAAGCTTAGAGAAGTATCTACTGTCCCTGTTATTCTTCTTACAGCAAAAAGTGAGGAAGATGATAAACTTCAAGGATATGATTATGGCGCTGATGACTACATAA
>CAYVGQ010000027.1:8559-10510 GCA_964450295.1 uncultured Phascolarctobacterium sp.
AGATGTCCGATCTGCCTATTATTATGCTGACAGCTAAAGATGAGGACGATGAACGAATTTTAGGTTTGGAAATAGGTGCTGATGACTATATTACAAAACCTTTTAACAGTCGTGAGGTGGTAGCTAGGATCAAGGCGGTACTGCGGCGTACCGGGACGCAGGATAAGCAGGAGGAGCGTTCACGTGTAGAATACGAAGGTCTTACTATTGATATGGAAAAGTATCAGGTTATTGCTTTCGATCAGAAAATGACTTTTACAGCGAAAGAAATGGAATTATTATGGTGCTTGGCTACTAATCCAGGCAAAGCATTTTCAAGAAATCAGTTACTGGAAACTATTTGGGGGTATTCTTACTATGGTGATACCCGCACTGTTGATACTCATATAAAACGTATTCGTCAGAAACTTAACATTCCCGAAGATTCCAAGTGGGACATTACTACTATTTGGGGTGTCGGTTATAAATTTGAGGTAAAGAGTGAATAAGTCTTTAAGTACCCGGCTTATGTACAGCTTCATGGCCTTGATTGTGGTTATTGTAGTCGGCGTAACGGCAGGTATTTCTTACCTTATAGCCGACTATTTTTTTAAGATCAAAGAGCAGGAGCTGGCCCAAAAGGGCAATGAAATGGCTGAAACTATCGAGTATTTTATGATGAGCGATACAGACCGTACAACACTCCATCGTTATATTGTAGCAGTGGATAGACTTGTAGGAGCCAGAATTTGGCTGTTTGATAATAAATATGATCTTTTAGCTGCTTCGTTGGTTAATACTGATGATGAAAACGGCGGTAAGTTTATCCGTAATTATAACACTAAAGAGGGAACAGAGATTTTAGGGAAGGAGATCAAAGGCGGGAACTTATCAACGAAAGTTCGTGGTATTTTAAAGGATGTTTACAGTGGAAAGTCTGTAAAATCTCAGATATTTCACCCTTATTATAAAGAACAGGTTATGCTGCTGGGCGTTCCTTACGGTAAATCTGATGGCGCACATGGTGCGATTTTGCTGGCAGAACCGCTGAGCGGTTTTGACAGCTTTTTGCGCGATATTTATATTTATACTTCAATTGTTGGTGTTTTAGCATTAATACTTAGTTTGTTTATGGTTAGAAGATTATCAAGGTCGATTATTAAACCGCTTATTTCTATGAAAAATAGTGCGACCGCTATTGCCTCCGGGGACTATACGCGCAAGGTTGATGTTCGTGGTGAAGATGAAGTAGCCGCTTTGGGGAACGCACTGAATGCTTTGGGCAGTGATTTGAGCGCTTTTCTGGACAAAATAGAGCGTACGGAAAAAATTCGACGTGATTTCGTAGCCAATGTTTCGCATGAATTGCGTACTCCGATAACAATAATTCGTGGTTATAATGAGGCTATCAGCGATGGTACAATTACTGATAAGGAGATGATCCAAAGATATCGCGCCTTGATTAATGATGAAACCGTACGTTTGGAACGTATGATCAGAGAACTTTTAAATATCAGCCGTTTTCCAGCGATGAATTAACTACAGGGATTGAACCTTTGCCATTGGCTGAAATAGTGCGCAATGTTACTGAAAAACTAATGGTCAAATCAGTTAAACGACATATTACTTTAGTAATTCATGCAGACGAAAATATAGGCGTACTGGGCAACGGCGATCAGTTGGTGCAGCTGATTATGATTTTAGGAGACAATGCTCTGAAATATTCTCCGGATAATGGTACTATTTCTTTTTTTGCTGTCAAACAGGAAGATGAAAGTGTGTTACTTTCTATTGCAGATCAGGGACCGGGTATTCCAAAAGAAGATTTACCGTTCATTTGGGAAAGATTTTATAAAGTTGATAAATCACATTGCCGCGATGTACCGGGAACCGGTTTAGGTCTTGCAATAGCAAAGGAAATTATTCGTGTTCATGGTGCAAAAGCACAAGTGTTTAGTGAATCTGGTGTCGG
>CAYVGQ010000028.1:0-10490 GCA_964450295.1 uncultured Phascolarctobacterium sp.
TAAGAAGCCCCACCAGTTGCAATAATAACTGCATCGCCTGTAAAAATTTTGCCGTTGTTGGTTTTAACACCAACAACTTTTGTATCCTTTGTCAAGATTTCTGTAACACAGCTATCCGTTCTAACTTCAGCTGCCAATTCATACAATATCTTTAAAAGAGTATCAACTACATCTGACGCTTGGTCGCTGAGCGGGAAAATTCTGCCGCCCCTTTCCACCTTAGTTTCCAGACCATTATCATTTAATAACTTAACTATATCCTCATTAGTAAATCTACGCAAAGCACTGTTTAAAAACCGTCCATTACCCGTAATATTTCTGATCATTTCTTGTAAGTCGCAATTATTAGTGATATTGCAGCGTCCCTTACCTGTAATCAAAATTTTTTTCCCCGGGCGAAACATTTTTTCTAAAACTGTTACCTGAGCACCCTGGCCCGCTGCAGCAATACCCGCTAAAAGGCCGGCCGCACCACCGCCGACAACAATAACTTTATTCATGGATAGTCGCCACCTTCATCAAAGCATTGACTTCATCTTCATTTAAAATCCTGTAGCTACCGCGTTTAAGTCCCTGTAGCGTAAGATTGCCAAGCTTGATGCGTTTAAGTTGTCGTACCGGAAACCCGATAAAATCACACATTCGACGCACCTGACGGTTACGTCCTTCGTGAATAACTATATCAAAAGTCGTGTTCTTTTTCCCATCGTCATAACCGATTAAAGTTACAATCGCCGGCGCCGTTTTGCCATCCTCTAGCTTGACACCTATGCGAAGAAGATCGAGCTTTTCCTGTGGCACAATGCCGGGTACAGTTACTCTATAGGTTTTATTTACCTCATGTTTGGGATGTGTCAATATTTGTGCTAAATCTCCATCATTTGTTAGCAATAAGAGTCCTTCTGTATTGTAATCCAAACGCCCTACGGGGAAAATATGTTCTGGAAAATCCTTGACAAAATCAGCTACTGTTCTACGTCCTTGCGGATCAACCATAGTAGTAACAACGCCACGCGGTTTATAAAAAAGATAGTAAACTTTTTTTTCGCGCTTGATTGGCTTACCGTCAACTAAAATAAAGGCTTTCATCCCGACTTTGGTTCCCAATTCTTTAACAATCTTACCGTTTACTTTAACTCGTCCGGCTAGAATATATTTTTCAGCTTCACGTCTAGAAGCTATTCCGGCTGCCGCTAAAACCTTCTGCAAACGTTCTTCCATATATTATAAATCCCCTGTTTCTTTTGTTTTAATTAGTTCTTCATTAAATTCTTTCATCAGTGACATCTGTTCCGGCTCGTTTTCATGTTCCGCCAAAAGATTAGAAAAATCCGGTAAGTCATTTAAAGAGTTTATACCAAAAGTAATTAAAAATTTATCTGTGGTAACGTATAAAATAGGGTGTCCAATAGAATCCTTGCGACCAGCCTCACTGATTAGCCCATATTCCAAAAGCGTATTAACTACTCCATCAACTTTTACACCGCGAATAGATTCCATTTCACTTCTGGTTACTGGCTGTTTAAAAGCTATGATGGCTAATGTTTCCATTGCTGCATTTGAAAGTTTCATTTCCTGCGACCGCGCCAGTTGTTTAATGAGCTCATAGTGCTGCTCCTTGGTACAAATTTGGTACCCCTCTGCCACTTTGCGCAAACACAAGCCTCGCTTTTCATCTTCGTATTCCTGTTCCAGCAAAGATAGCAAGTCCCAAACTTGTGGTTTATCAATTTGCATTATTTCAGCAATTTTAGCTATAGACAACGGCTCTCCGGCTGCAAAAAGCAATGCTTCTAAAGAACCACGTAAATAATCGTGAAACATTTATTCTTCCCCCTGTCTCAAGAATATGTATATTGGAGCAAAAGCAACCGTTTGGCTTATGCTAATAACGCCCAACTTTAAAAGCTCCAACACCGCAAGAAAGGAGGCTACTTTTTCGCTACGAGAACCTGTTCGAGCAAAAACTTTTATAAATTCGACACCATTTAAATGCTGTGAAAGCATATGCACTATTTCGTTCATTTTATCCTGTACATTAAATTCTTGCCTGGCAATATAGGCCGTATTTTCACTTTTTACTGAAAGCAGTGTCAGCATTGCACTGATAAGCTCCACTATTTCATACTGCTTAAGACGACGTTCTACATAGCCTGACCAAAGCGGTAATCTGTATCGATAACGCTCAGCCTGGGTTTTAAGTTTAGACAGACTAACAGCACAGGCTTTAATACGTCTATATTCTACCAACATTTCTACTAAAAGTTGACGAGGATCTGTTTCTTCCTCTTCAGCATCACTATCTTGCTTTGGCAATAGCATACGCGATTTGATTTGAAGTAAAGTTGCAGCCATTAGTAAGAACTCACTGGCAATTTCAATATCAAATTCCGTCATTGCCTCTAAATAATCTATATATTGTTCAGTAACAACGACAATGGGAATATCATAAATATCTATTTTTTCTTTTTCTATTAAATGAATTAATAAATCCAAAGGTCCCTCAAAGTCTTGAACCTTAATTGATAAATTAGCCATAAACTACAATACATTCATGGCTTCTTTAACTTCTGCCATTGTCTTTTCTGCCTCTTTACGCGCACGCTGCGCACCATAATCCAGCACTTCTTTAATATAGCCCGGTTTTTTCGAAAGTTCTTCTCTTCTAGTATGAATGTCCGCCAACATCGTATTCATTTTTTCTGCAAGACGTTTTTTACATTCCACACAGCCGATTTCCCCCGCGCGACACTTAGCGCCGATTTCTTCACATTCTTCAAGATTGAACACTTTGTGAAAAGCGTACACTATGCAGACTTCCGGATGACCGAGATCTGTTTTTTTAATACGTTGCGGATCAGTAGTCATCATGCGGATACGTTCCCACATCTCTTCAGTACCAGCTCCAAAAGGGATAGTGTTGTCATAAGACTTCGACATTTTTCTTCCATCAATACCCGGTAAAATTTTTGCCTTAGAGAATACCGCCTGAGGTTCCGGAAATACTTCTTTATTATACATATAATTAAAGCGACGTACTATCTCACGAGTAAGCTCCAAATGTGCCGACTGATCTTCACCAACAGGCACACAGGTAGCTTTATAAAGCATAATATCTGCAGCCATCAATACGGGATAGCCCAGAAAACCATAAGTATTATTATCTTTGCCTTGTGCGGACCAATTCTGCAGTTTATCTTTATAGGTGGGAACACGCTCCAGCCAGGACAGAGGTGTGCTCATCCCTAAAAGCAAAGCTAGTTCCGAATGCTCTTTAACATGCGATTGCACAAAAATAATATTTTTTTCAGGGTCAAGACCGGCACTCAGCCAATCTATAGCCATTTCTATTACATTGTCTTGCAGTTGTGAAGTATCACTATAAGCGGATGTTAACGCATGTAAATCTACAATAGAAAAAAAACATTCATATTCATGTTGCAGACGCACCCAATTTTCCAATGCTCCCATGTAATTACCTAAATGGAAACGTCCGGAAGGCTGCATTCCGCTGAAAATTCTACCTTTAAGCATCATCATCAATTCCCTTCATAAACAGTATTAACTGTATTCTTATTTTATTAAAATATAATTTCTATAATACCATTGACTAGACCCATATAAATACTTGCCAAAGGTCTGATTACAGCACCGATAACACCGGTGAATACCAATGCTAAAAGGATATAAAATCCATACTGTCCGACCATATTTTCATACTGGTAAGCAGTGCGTGGTGGCAATATTTCACCCAAAATTTTAGAACCATCCAACGGTGGTATTGGGATCAGATTAAAAAATGCAAACCACACATTATAAAGCTGGGTCCACAGCAAAAAAGAATAAACACCTTTAGTCATAACGCCAAATTTGGTCATTAAGGCTACGATAAAAGCTGCTAAAAAACAGAGAAACAAGTTAGCTGCAGGACCTGCAAAAGATACCTTCAACATTCCTTCGCGACGGCTTCTGAAATTATTGGGATTAATGGCTACAGGTTTTGCCCAGCCAAAACCTGCCACTACAAGCATCAAAGCGCCAATAGGATCTAGATGCGCTAACGGGTTAAATGTTAGACGCCCCATAAAGCGCGGTGTTGGATCACCCATTGCTTCCGCAGTTTGCGCATGTGCATATTCATGGATAGTAATTGCAATCAAAAGCGCCGGTATCCTGTATAGCATTGAAGAAAAATCAAAATCTAACATATAAACATTCAAGCCTCCATAATAGTCAATAGTAATATTATACAGTATATTGCGCAAAAAGAAAACGGAGCCGCTGGAAGCGAGTCCGTCTTTTTTGTGAATTTTTATTTACCGGTAAACTTTGGAGCACGTTTTTCCTTAAAGGCCATAATGCCTTCAGCACTGTCATCAGTAGCCATGCATAATGGCTGTGCCACCGCTTCTATTTCCAAAACTTGGTCAAGGATCATGGAAGTATTATTAAGATATTTTTTTATAAATCCTATAGCTAAAGGAGCTGAAGATGCTAAACGTTCAGCCATTTCCATAACTCTGCTTTCAAGTTCTGCTGTTGTGCAAATGTGATTGACAAGCATTAGTTGTTCCGCTGTAGTAGCGTCGATAAGATCTGCCGTAAACATCAATTCTTTCGCTTTGTGCACACCAACTGCCTTAGGTAGAAAATATAACCCGCCACAATCGGGAATCAAACCAACCTTAGCAAAACTTTGAGCAAATTTCGCGGTATCTACTGCATAAATCAAATCACAAGCCAACATCAAATTTACTCCAGCCCCGGCGGCTACGCCATTAACCATCGCAATAATCGGTTTTTCGATGGTAGTTATGCGCTTTGCTACTTGACCAACTTTCGTGATAAAAGCTTTTTTGGTAGCAACATCATGAAGTGTTTCTAAAAACGGCAAATCCCCGCCGGCGCAAAAAGCTTTTCCATTGCCTGTAAGCACAGCACATTTGATTTCAAAATCTGTCTCCACTTTTGTCAGGGCCTTATGCAATGAGTCAATCAACTCTTCATTCATTGAATTAAGGCTTTGTGGTCTATTCATTGTAATTGTAGCTACTCCATCTTTTACTGAAAATAAAACTGCATTTTCCATACACGAAACCCTCCCTATTTATTCAATAATAATACCCTGGCATCAGTCCAGAAATATTTGCTACCTTCACCGGGAATAATCGTAACGCCAAAATATAATTGCAAAACTTGTCATTAAAATATCAGGAGTTTTTTTTATGCAACTCTTCCAATAAAAATTCGTTTTTAATACGAATATAAGTGCCTTTCATTCCAAGGGATTTAGTTTCAATCAAGCCTGCACTTTCAAACTTGCGTAGCGCATTAACTATAACAGAACGTGTAATACCCACACGATCTGCAATCTTAGACGCAATCAAAATGCCCTCTAACCCCTCCAACTCACTTAGAAGATTAACAATGGCCTCCATTTCAGAATAGGATAGCGTAGAAAACGCAATTTGAAGCATTGCTTTCTTGCGCACCTCATCCTCCACTTTGGCAGCGCGCTCATGTAAAATTTCTACACCTATAGCAGTGGCTGCATACTCAGCTAAAAGCAGATCTTCATCATCAAAAGGTTTATCATATTTAGCAACAATCAGTGTGCCAATGCGTTCTCCATTACCATAAATTGGCACAATCGTAGTTTTCTTTTGGTCAAAGAAGCATTTAGTCCCTTTGACAAAAGAGCATTCTTGATTTTTATACTCTATATTTGAAACCGTTTCTTTTGCATTCATAATAAAATCAAGATATCTATTGGGAAACTGCTTAACAGCCAAAACCTGCTCACGCATGATTTCACATTCAAAATCATCCTGAAGAGCACTGCCTTTTAAGCCACCTTTACGTCCAACAATATATATATTAGCACCAATAACGTCACGCATTAAACGTGCGATAGCATTATATTCCACCTTTTCGGCTCTTTGCAAAAGTTTGTTTATTTTCCTCGTTTTCTCTAAAAGCTCCATAAAGTATTCCTCCCTCAATTTTTACGCACGCGGATGATTTTTCTGATAAACAGAAGTAATACGTTCCGTAGTAATATGGGTATAAATCTGTGTTGTAGACAGATTTGCATGCCCTAAAAGTTCTTGAACCGCCCTTAAATCTGCCCCATGATCTAAAAGATGAGTGGCAAAAGTATGCCGGATAGTGTGTGGAGAGACTTTTTTCTGCAGGGCCATCTGAGTTATATATTTATCTAAGATCCTACGTATACTGCGTGACGTAAGCGGTCCTCCCCTACTATTAACAAAAAGCGTATCGTGGGCCTTCGCGCTATACTTTTCCACCAAAATTTCTCGTGCCACTTGCAAATACTGACGTATCGCCTGACAGCAGGTATTCCCTATCGGCACGATGCGTTCTTTATTACCTTTTCCTAAAAGCAAAACATATTGGTTGCTTAAGTCAATACTATTCATTTTTAATTCTGTCAGTTCAGAAACACGGCAACCCGTAGCATAAAGCATTTCTAAAATAGCTTGATCGCGCAGTCCCAGATTATTCTGTCGTGGAAGCGTCAATAATTCGTTTATTTCTAGTTCTTCTAAAAATACAGGCAGCCTCTTTTCCAGTTTTGGGGTTCGGATTTTTATAAAAGGATTTTGCTCTACATAATTTTCTCGCATTAAAAATTTATAGAAAGAACGCAGAGAAGAAATTCTTCTGGAAATAGTCGTACGTGCATACTTTTTTTTGTTGAGTAGTGTCAGATATGCTCGAATATCAAGTACTCCTATTTGCTTCCAGTCGAAATCACCGTCAAAACGTTCTGTTAAAAAACTTCTGAACAGGTTTATATCGGTAGCATAATTTTCAACTGTCAAAGGTGAAGTATTTTTTTCAACCCGCAAATATCTAAAGAACTTGTCCATCATCAAATCTTGTAATGCAGACTCTTTCATAATAAACCTCTTCTTTTTATATAAACTTATCGTATCACAAACTGTAAAGCCATTTCAAGGACCAAGTACTAAATTTTTTGAATTTTTGAATGATTACAGAAAAATATATACAAATCTTACTATATAAAGAAAATAGCAGCAGTAAATCACTGCTGCTATTTAACATTTTTTACTTTTCCTTACAAGTAGTGTCTGCCAGATTCCTTCGTGTTTAACTGCTTTGGCATCAAATCTCAAGCAGTTAAAAGTCACTTGCAAAATGGTGCTAATGCCACAAGCAGCAATCACGGTACCAAATCCGACCTTAGCTCCAAGCAACCACCCGACAAGCAGTACGCTCCCTTCGATAAGGCCACGGATCATACCAATAGAAATTTTAGGAAGACGTCTTTTTAAAGCAATCATCAAAGAATCCCGTGGTCCTGAACCCAGGCCCGCACTAATATAAAAATAAGTTCCTAGGCTGATGGAAAACTGTCCTAAAAGCATAATTGCGACACCAAGACTGTAGTTTTCTATTAGAGGTACTGCATGATAATACTGCAGAATATCAACTCCAAAGCCTATCAATACGGCATTAAGGATAGTACCTAAACCGAATTTTTCACCCATTGCGAAGGTTACCACTAAAATACATAAACCTGTCAGTACATTGATTGTACCGTAGGTTAACCCGGTTACATACGAAACACCTATGCCGAACGCTTCCCACGGTGCTAAGCCAATGTTTGCCTGTATTCCCAACGTCAAACCAATGGAATACAAAACCAAACCGAAATGCAGACGCAGCAGTTTATAAAACAAGCTGTAATGACTATTATAGGGCATAATAATTTATTCTACAGCTAACAGCACATCCTGCAAAGCTATCAAGGCTCGCTCGGCAATCAGACTATTTTTCTCCTTTTTATTGCGAATTTTTTTACCCAACGGTGGCATTAATCCAAAATTGACGTTCATGGGTTGAAAATCTTTAATTTGGTGATTACTGATATAATGCGCTAAAGCGCCATGAGCGGTTTCCGAAGGGAAAGTTATTGTTGGAAGCGCCAAATAGGCCCGCGCTACATGTATTCCAGCCATCAGTCCCGACGCTGCGGATTCTACATAACCTTCTACTCCAGTCATCTGTCCCGCAAAATAAAAACGTTTATCAAGATTAAGATTAAATTTATCATTTAGCAACTTAGGGGAATTAATATAAGAATTTTTATGCATAACTCCAAAACGAACGAACTCAGCTTCTTCCAATCCGGGAATCATACTAAAAATACGTTTTTGTTCGGGCCATTTCAAATGAGTTTGAAAACCCACAAGATTATACAAAGAGGCAGCCGCATTATCTTGCCGTAGCTGAACCACTGCATACGCCGACTTGCCTGTGCGCTGATCTACTAACCCGACTGGTTTTAAAGGGCCAAAACGCATTGTATCCTCACCACGACGTGCCATTTCTTCAATGGGCATACAAGCTTCAAAAAATATTTCCTTCTCAAAATTTTTGACCGGTGCCAGCTCAGCATTACATAAGGCTTCTCGAAAGGCCACGTACTCTTCTTGAGTTTCAAATGGGCAATTCAAATAATCTGCGTCGCCTTTATCATACCTTGAAGCACGATAAACTTTATTATAATTTAAAGATTCTGCAGTGACTATTGGTGCTGCAGCATCAAAAAAATGGAAATATTCCGCCTGCACCAGCTGTTTGATGTTTTCTGACAAAGCTGCCGATGTCAAAGGTCCGCTGGCAACAACAACATAACCGTCTAGACTCCGTAGCTCTGTTACTTCTTCATAAACTACTGATATTAGTGGATTATTTTTTATGAACTTCGTAATGCCCTTGGCGAATCCTTCTCTGTCAACAGCCAAAGCTCCCCCTGCCGGCACCCGATGCTTATCAGCCTGATCAATGATCAAAGAGTTCAGTCTTCGCATTTCTTCTTTAAGCAAACCTACAGCATTTTCAAGACTATTGGCCCGTAAAGAATTACTACACACCAACTCTGCAAAATCTTCTGTTTTATGTATTTCATCAAATTTTACAGGACGCATTTCGTGAAGGATTACAGGAATGCCATACTTAGTTATTTGATGAGCTGCTTCACAACCGGCTAAACCTGCTCCGATAACGTGAATCGGATCATTTGCTTTTAACACTTTTGCGGCCTGCCTTTCCTTTTTTCACTGCTAACGCGTTTTCACAGTTTTCATTTGAACAGTATGATTTCTTATTGCCGTTTTTCTCTATACGTTCCAGTATCGTTCCGCCACACTTCGGACATTTTTCTTCTGTTGGTCTGTCCCATGATGTAAACTTACATTCCGGATAATTGGCACAACCATAAAAAATACGACGCGTTTTAGTTTTGCGTTCAATTATATCGCCACCGCATTCCGGACATTTGACTCCTATTTTGTTTAAAATAGTCTTGGTGTTGCGACATTCTGGGAACCCAGGGCAGGCAAGAAACTTACCAAAACGTCCTTGCTTAATAACCATCATCCTACCACATTTTTCGCACTGTACATCACTAACTTCAACAGGAGCTTCTACAACTTCAATCTCTTTATCTGCTTTTTCCAGTAAATGTGAGAAAGGAACATAGAATTTCTCCAAAATTTTTATTTTATCAGCTCTATTTTCTGCAATTTCATCCAGTTCTGTCTCTAACTCTGCCGAAAAAGGAATATCGATAATATCTTTAAAATACTTAGTAAGCATCTCCACGATCATCAAACCAAGTTCCGTAATCATCAATTTTTTTCCTTCTTTAGCAATATAGCCGCGGTCAAGAATAGTTTGGATAGTTGGCGAATAAGTGCTTGGACGACCAATACCCTTGTCTTCCAGCTCCTTTACCAAGGTAGCCTCGGTAAAATGCGCCGGTGGCTCGGTAAAATGTTGTTCAGCGGGCAAAAGTTTATATAACTCAACCTTAGTTTTAGGTTCTAGATAAGGAACGCTTTTATCTTTTTCTTCAAGCAGATCCTTTTTATCGCTGAGTTTTAAAAATCCTTCAAATTTGAGTATAGAACCACTTGCGCGCAACTGATAATCACCAGCTCCGATAAGAAGAGTCGTAACGTCAAAAACAGCCGGCGTCATTTGACTTGCTACAGCTCTATTCCAAATCAAAGAATATAATTTCATCTGATCTTTACTCAAATATTTTGCCATTTCTATTGGAGTACGATTAACGCCAGTGGGACGAATAGCTTCATGAGCATCCTGAGCATTCTTTTTACTTGTATATCTATTCGCATGTTTCGGGCGGTATGCCTTTCCAAATTGCTCTTCAATATAACCGTGGATATCAGCAACGGCGATATCAGAAATACGTACGGAGTCAGTTCTCATATAGGTGATAAGACCAACAGAACCCTCTTTACCGATAGAAACACCTTCATAGAGTTGCTGGGCAACCATCATTGTTTTTTTAGTAGTAAAATTCAAACGTTTAACAGCTTCTTGCTGCAAACTGCTAGTTGTAAAAGGTGGTAGTGGATTACGCTTACGCTCTTTTTTAGTAACCTCGTCAACTATATAGGCTGCTTTAGCCAAAG
>CAYVGQ010000029.1:0-9474 GCA_964450295.1 uncultured Phascolarctobacterium sp.
GTCTAACCATGCATGCTTTACTCAGATCAGGCGTCGAGCTAGACCCGGCACTGTCCAACGTAGTTTCTACCAGTTTAAGAATTCTCTTAGTAAGTTTAGGCTTTGTCATGATCGCCAAAGAATGGAATTATGACATTACGGGTTTTATTGCCAGTTTAAGTATCGGTTCGTTAGCCGTCGCTTTAGCAGCAAAAGATTCCTTGGCCAATGTTTTCGGCAGTCTGGTCATTATTATCGACAAACCCTTTGTGATCGGCGACTGGATATCGGCCAACGACATCGAAGGCACTGTTGAAAAAATAACTTTTCGCAGCACCTGTCTGAGAACTTTTCCCCAAGAACTGGTCTACATTCCTAACTCCCTAATGTCCAATACCCCCATCACCAATTTTAGCAAGCGTGAAAAACGCCGGGTAGATTTTGTATTAGGTCTGACATACGATACTAATTATCAGCAAATGGAAAATCTTGTAAACCGTCTGCGTGAATATCTGCTGCAAAATGATGACATTTATGATGATGGTATTGCCGTTAATTTTCAAGATTTTGGCGACAATAGTTTGGATATCCGCATTGTCTGTTACACCAAAGTCAGTGTCCATGCGGCCTTTATAGAAATTCGTCAGCAGATAAACCTCGCCATAATGAAAATTTTGGAAGAAGAAAACATTAACCGTGCCTTTCCTAGTACAAGCATTTATTTTGAGGCACCCCCGGTGCAAAAAAAAGAAAAGCAGCAAGCTCACTCCGCTTCTGCAACAAATACTACCGCTAAATAAAAAAGAACTCCGTTAGGAGTTCTTTTTTATTCCCACAAATCGACTAAAGTAAATTTGTCTACATCGACAAGTCCCTTATCAGTAAGTCGCAGACTCGGTATTACCGGTAACGCTAAAAAAGACAGGCAGTTGAAAGCGTTTAAATTTTCAGGGACCCCCAATTCTGCCGCCCAAAAATTGAGTTGTTGCAGCTTACGCTGTACAAATTCAGTATTCTGATCACTCATCAGTCCCGCCAACGGCAATGGCAGCAAGGCTTTAACTTCACCGTCAACTACCACCGTCTGCCCCCCGCCTGCTTCTTGTAATGCGGTTGCCGCCGCCAGCATATCTTTTTCATCAGCACCAACAACAATCAGGTTATGCGAATCATGAGCAACGCTGGAAGCCAAAGCTCCGCGTTTAAGCCCCAGACCCTGCACCAAGCCCACAGCGACATTACCTGTTCCGCCATGACGTTCCCAAACTGCCAATTTCAGAATATCGCGCTTACAATCACAAATTACCTGCCCGTTTTCTACCGGCGGTTCCCTAAAACGTAGCTCTGTCAATATTTGTTCGGGAATAACGCGAATAACGCGGGCGCGTCGCCCCGGTTGAGCAGGTATCTTCAACTGCTCCGAACGTACATTCTCCATCTGCATAGTGTTTACCGGTGTTGTCAGAAGCGGTGGCGACTGCCACAGCAATTTTTGTTTACTGACAACCACCGCACCATTCTTAATAACTATTTGTGGCTGAAAATTAACCAGATTATTAAAAACATTGATGTCAGCTTTATAACCGGGTGCTAAGGCGCCCCTATCATATAAACGAAATCTTTCAGCAGTATTTAACGTTGCCATCTGTAAAAGCTGCTCGACAGAATAACCATGTGCCACCCCAATTTCCACCAAATAATTGATGCTGCCTTCGCTCACCAACTCATCCAAATGCCGGTCGTCGGTTGCTAAACAGCAACGGCGACAATTAAGCGGCGTTACTGCCGGCAGCAAATCAAGCAGATTATGCGCCCCTGATGCTTCGCGCAGAAACAAATAGGCGCCACGTCGCAGCTTCTCTGTTGCTTCCGTCGCTGTTGTCGCCTCATGCTCCGAAGTCACACCGGAAGCAAGATAGGCATTTAGCGCTTCCTTGCATACACCCGGCGCATGCCCATCGCATAAACCGCCTCGCACTAATGCCAGTTTTTCCAAAACTTCCGGTACGCCATTGATCGCGCCGGGGAAATTCATCATTTCTCCCAGTCCTAAGAGGCTGTAAGTCGTCTGCTGTTAAAACAGCACCGCTGGTTTCCATATCTGTGGCCGGGACACAAGAAGGCAACATAAAAAACACATCCAAAGGCATGCCTTCTGTTTCCGCAAGCATTAATTCGATTCCCTGCCGCCCCAAAACATTAGCGATTTCATGCGGGTCAGCAAAAATAGTTGTCACACCGTTTAAAAGCAAAATTTTTGCCAGTTCCCTCGGTGCCACCATAGTACTTTCGATATGCAAATGCGCATCCATAAAACCGGGCGTTACATAAGATCCGACCAAATCAATTTCTTTCGCACCGCTATATACACCAATCCCAGCTATAGTATTACCGTAAACGGCAATATCACCCGTTTCCCACTCACCTGTAAAACTATTAAAAATATAGCCGCCTTTTAAAACCAAATCAGCTTTAACTTCACCTCTGGCAACAGCCAGCAGACGCATCATATCTATTTGTTCAGTCTGCATCTCTTTAATCATAAAAGCTCACAACCTTTACTTAAACTATTCTTTCTTTTATTTTGGATGCTAATTGAAGAAAAGGCAAGCTTTATTTAAAAAAACAAAAGCGCGGGCCATTGACGGCACGCGCTCATTATTTTTGGTGTCCTGGAAGGGAATCGAACCCCCGACCTATCGCTTAGGAGGCGATCGCTCTATCCTACTGAGCTACCAAGACGCAAACATTCTGAAGATTTTCAGAACTCTTTTACTATAACACAAACAGACAGAGCATTCAATCATAAATTTTCAATACTATTCGGTGGCATACTCCATTCGACTAAAACATCCGTATTGAACCACAATCTGGTAATACACTGCTTAAAGTTTGCCAAATTCTCTAACGGATTTAGAGTTTTAGTAACGAACTGACGTACTGTTTCGCCTTCCTGCACATCCAAAGTCAGTGTTTCGCTTAAAAATTTTTCTACACGAGCCTTGGCATCCGCATCATTTAAAACCACTTTTGCCTTTTTACTGTCACTGTCATATTCAATGTAGCCATAATTACCATGATGGTTTAAAGTTACAGTAAATTTGTTCATTTGTTTTCCTCCTCAAAATTTTTGCATTTATTATAGCAAATTCCACTAAATTCTACAATCAATAACATTACCGCCAATTTTGACTATTCGTTCTCAGGTCTGCCGTACATAGGCTTTAGCCTGATTTCCATCGGTATCTTGTCGGCTGCAGCAGCCAACTGTGCCCACTCATATAAAGTACTTTGAGCACTGATCGGTGTAGCTTTATTGGTTACGCGTCTATAAGTTCCGTTGGACTGCATCATATGCGCGCCAATATTATCACGCAGATATAAATCAAGAATCTCCTTGATTCTTTTGATATGTTCTTCACTTTCAACAGGGAAAAACAGCTCTACACGATCGTTTAAATTACGTGGCATCCAGTCGGCACTCGATAAATATAAAAGTTCTGCGCCACCGTTGGCAAACCAAAAAATCCGACTATGCTCCAGCTGGCGCCCGACGATGCTGCGTACCGTAATATTCTCGCTAATACCCTCTACCCCCGCACGCAGACCGCAAATTCCACGCACGATCAATTCCAATTGCACGCCTTCGATAGAAGCCTCGTATAGCTTTTGAATAACTTGTTGGTCAATCAGAGAGTTCATTTTTGCAATGATATGTCCTTTGTGTCCAGCCTTGACCTGTGCAATTTCATTATCAATCAGATCATAAATTTTATCCCGCAGTCCTAAAGGAGCCATTACAAGTTTATTCCAAAGCGGTGGTTCTGAATAACCTGACAGCAAATTGAAAAATGCCGATGCATCGCTGCCAAACTGATCGTTAGCCGTTAACAAACCTATATCCGTATAAAGTTTAGCTGTGTTATCATTATAATTGCCTGTGCCCAAATGTACGTAACGCTTAATGCCATCAGCTTCTTTACGAACAATCAAAATAATTTTAGCATGTGTCTTAAGTCCAACCAACCCATAAATAACATGGCAGCCTGCCTGCTCCAAGCGTCGTGCCCAAATAATATTATTCTCTTCGTCAAAGCGTGCTTTTAATTCTACCAAAACAGTTACCTGTTTGCCATTTTCAGCAGCGCGAGCCAAAGCCGCAACGATTGGTGAATTGCCGCTAACTCGATAAAGCGTTTGCTTGATAGCCAACACTTGAGGATCTACAGCGGCATCATTGACTAGCTTAACTACCGAATCAAAACTTTCATAAGGATGATGAAGCAAAATGTCTTTGTTTCTAATCGCGCCGAAAAGATCGCCGTCATCCGGCAATTCTAAAGGACGTTGCGGAACAAACGGTTCATACAACCACGGCCACATTCCCGGCAGAGCAGCAAATTTAAAGAAGCAAGTCGCATCCAGCGGTCCGTTGATTTCAAAAATTTCCTGTTCCGATAAATCAAGATTCTCACTAAGAAATTTCTTAATCCGCAAATTGACTGTTTTGTTCATTTCTAACCTTACCGCCGCACCGCGTTTACGCTTGCGCAATGATTTTTCAACCTCTTTCAGCAGATTATCAATATCGTCTTCATCTACATCCAGATCAGAGTCACGCGTCAAGCGAAAAGGAACCACGTCAAGAATCCGACAACCTTTAAAAAGATCGTGGCAGTTTTCAATTATAACTTCTTCCAAAAATACAAAAGTTCTCTTTTCTTCGCCTTCAACTTGCACCAACCCCATATTCTGTTCTTCTTGATCGATAAGCTCAACCGCAAGATTCAAAGTCTTATTCCCCAAAAAGGGAAACGGCCTCGAAGCATCTACGGCCATCGGCGTTAAAACCGGATAAACTACTTCTCGGTAATATTCATCCAGCCACGCACGACCCTTAGCGCTGATTTTACTAATGCGGCAAATTCTGATTCCATTGTTATCCAATTCTTTTAAAATAGACAGCATATATTTATACTGCAATTTTACTTGCGCATGCGTCGAAGCACTAATCTCATCCAACTGTTCTTTCACGGTTAGACCCGAAGCATCACGCAGATTAATGCCATCATCCCATTTGTCCCACAAACCGGCTACGCGTACCATAAAAAACTCATCCAAATTTGAAGCTGTAATCGCCGCAAATTTCAAACGTTCCAAAAGCGGCGTCGTCTTAACAGCCGCTTCCTTCAAAACACGTAAATTGAATTTTAGCCAGCTCAATTCACGGTTAAAAAAATATTCAGGTTTGTTTAAATCTACGCTTTTCACTATTCACTCACCCGTTCTAAACTCGCCTTCAAGCCGTACACTTCTTCAAAAAATAATGCCTTAGCGCTAAAGGTCCATTCCTCCAGCGTCAAATCCACCTTGCTTCTAGCTTCAATTTTCATAGTTCCATCCTTCACGCTCACTTTGCAGATTTTAATCTTCTGAAGGTAACTACGATCTAAGGCATCGGCCAAACGTACAATAGCGGCAATTTTCGCCACTAAAGGTGCCCTTTCTTTAGCAATTTTAGGTGCACCCAGTTTGTTTTCAAAAAGATTATTAGCATGATAATAACTGGCCAAGGCCACAATTTCTTTGTCCTCCTCACTGAAGCCCAGAATATCGGTGGACATGATCAGTTTATAGGTATACAACGAATGACTACGCATAGAAATATATTTGCCAATATCATGCAGCAGCGCCGTGGCCTGCAGCAACATACGACAGTGCCCGTCCATACCGTGGCTCTTACTTAATTTATCAAACATAGCCAGAGCTAACTTTTCAACTTGCTGGGCATGTTTCAAATCATATTTATAATGCGCCCCAATATTACGGATTAAGCTCAACTGTTCTTTTTCCAGCTCGGTAGCATACTCTTTATCCGTTTTAGGCCCAATATTCAACAATTGAATACCGTCAATAAATCTGTCGGCTGTAATAACAATCTCTTTTGTCGGCACCAGGGTAAGAAGCTGTTCATATAATAAAATCGTCGGCAGCACCAGTTCCGCAACATTTTCTTTAATTTCAAAAACTTTAATTATCTGCGGTAGGTTCAGTTTATGCACTTTGTTGAACAAGGACATAAAATCTTCTGCACCAATCCGCGTCACTTTAGCTTGTGTATCAAGACCCAACATCTGCAAAAGCAACTCTGTTTCCGTTCCCGAAAGAATCAGATAACGGATATTGGCAGTACTAAGCGCTTCCCGCACCGGTCCCATCGTGCTCGACAAAAATTCAGATAACGCCCGATTAAACTGGGTACCATTGCGCTGATTTCTGTTAAAGCTTTCTTTGATACGAATAATACCCACGTGAAAATTTTGCTGATATTTGATTTTCTCATCATCAACAAAAGTAATCCCCAAACCGCCGGAAGAAATATCCATCAGTAGCATCCCATAATCTTTGCCACTAAGCCCCTCGCTACGCAAAGTTTGTCGAATTGCCGTATATTTGGTATAAATTTCCTGGGGCATATCGACAACCTTTACCTTAAGTCCGGTTTTAATATAAATCTGGTCTAATAAAAACACCTGATTAAGTGCTTCACGCACAGCGGTAGTAGCTTGAGCACTATACTCTTCAACTCCGTATTCCGTCATCAAGCGTTTATATCCCTGCAATAACTCACAAATTTCGCTGACCTTACTAAAAGGAATTATTTTATTTTTAAAGGTTTCTTCGCCTAATTTGACACGATGATTACATTGTTCAACGACTTTAACTTTATTCATATTGCGATATTCAATAATTCGCATACTGATCATCTCGGAACCAAGGTGGATAGCGGCAAAATTTGTATAGCTTTTCTTTTTCACAGATAACCCCCCCTTTATATTTGTATAAATTCGACGTCATACATTTAATTCCTTGCACTAACATTCTTTTTTACCGGTCTCAGCATAAATTTTTATAAAAGATAATCCGGCACGCAGGATTTTTTAAATTTTTGAGTAATATATAAAATATACCATAAAAAAACCAGGAATTCTTTTCTATATCATTAGGAGTGAAAAATATGCAACGAATCGCAATCATCGATATCGGCTCCAACTCTACCCGACTCGTAATCAGCCACATTTACAAAAATGGTGCTTATAACATGGTCTATAATCAAAAAGAAGCCCTGCGTCTTAGTCAGAAACAAGACAAAACCGGACGTTTATCAGAAGAAGCCTTTGTTGCGACACTCGAAACCATGAAAAGCTTCGCCTATATGTGCAAACTATATAATACAGATACAATCATCGCCGTCGCAACGGCCGCTATTAGATCTGCACCTAACGGACCCGAGCTCACTAGGCTTGTAGAAGCCGAAACCGGCATCACCCTGCACATTATTACCGGTAATACCGAAGCTTATATCAGTTATCTTGGCGTTATCAATACTTTGCCTATTAAAGACGGCATCATCTTTGACCTTGGCGGTGGTAGCACCGAATTGATTTTGTTAAAAAACAGACAGATCGTTGAATCTGTTTCCCTGCCTTTCGGTGCCGTAAACACCACGGATATGTTCAACACACGCGCTACTATGACGCCCAATGTCTACAGTGATATGAGCTTTTTTCTGCTCAGCCGGCTGGCTCAGCATCCCTGGCTCAAACAAAACAATCTGCCTTTGATAGGTGTCGGCGGTACAGCGCGTACTTTGGGTAAAATGCAGCAGAAACGCTGCAAATACCCCTCTTCTAAAATTCATAATTACAACTTTTCGGCGCAGGATATGCGCGATATTTTTAATCAACTGCGCGATACAACTTTGGAACAACGACGCAAAATTCCCGGTCTTAGCAGCGAACGCTCCGATATAATTTTGGCCGGGGCCGGTATCGTCAACTGTCTTCTGGAAACTACCGGCTGCAAACAAATAATAATTTCCGGTTGTGGTCTGCGTGAAGGTCTATTTTTTGACTACTATTCCAAATCGGAAAATCTGCCTTTAATCGCACCCGATATTTTGGAAAGCAGCACTCAAAATATCCTGACTCTGTATGCCTCGGACACCACCCACAGCAAACACATAACCGCTATGGCCTTAAAAATGTTCGACAATTGGACAGAACTGCACAAGCTGGGCAAGGAATACCGCAAGTTACTCAAAACAGCGGCGTTACTGCATGATATCGGCATTACAATCAACTTTTACAGCCACGCTCGTCATAGTGCCTATATGATCCAAAATTCACAAATTTTTGGACTTTCACATCGTGAGCAGCTGATAGCTTCCGCCATCGCCGGTTGGCACAACGGCATCTCCAAAAATTATTTTCGTGATCGAATGCATAAGGAGCTGCTTAACGACAGTCATTGGCAGGCCATCAACAAACTAGCTTTATTACTAGCGCTGGCAGAGAGCCTTGACTATTCTCAGACTAATCAGATTCGCGGTATCGTCCCCAGCCTCGAAAAGAAAAATGCCGTCCTGACTCTGCGTGCCGATGGTATTCCAAGTATCGAAGTGCATCAGCTCAAGCAACAGATACGCTGGTTTGCCAAGGTCTTCAACACCGGTCTCAGCATAAAATTAGAATAAAAATACCTGCCGTTAAACATAGCATTGTTTAACGGCAGGTATTTTTATTTTTATTGTGCAGCAGTCCGCAAAATTTCGTAAACCATCAGCACACTGTTATAAAGATCTTCTTCTAAAATAAACTCATCTACAGTATGTACTTCACTCATACCGGTTCCTAAAATTACACAGGGGACACCGTAAGCATTGATAAAGTTTGCATCGCTACCGCCGCCGGTAACAGTCACGTCAGGAGTAAAATTATTCGTTTTGCAAGCTGCCAGTGCCAAGGTAACGACCTCTGAATCATGACTGAGATCAAAAGGTTGGTATTTATGAATGACTTCAACATCCACTTTGCCGCCATTGGCAATAACGCCTTCGCTAACCGTCGCAATCAGATATTCACGCTGCGCCGCCAATTTATCAAGATTCCGGCTGCGGACATCGCTTTGAATCTCTACCAGATCGGGGACGATATTCGTTGCCAAACCCCCATGAATCACCCCGATATTACAAGTTGTTTCTTCGTCGATACGAGCATATTTTTCAACCTTAGCCAATGCTTTGGCAGCCACCATAATCGCATTGACGCCCTTTTCAGGAGCAAGACCTCCATGAGCGGTTTTCCCATGCACTTTAAAATGCACTCTGTCCTGCCCCGGCGCCGCCGTAACTATTTCTCCCGGATGTCCTTCGCTATCCATAGCATAACCGACATCTGCTTGTAGCAGGCTACGGTCCATACAGCGTGAGCCGTTGACGCCGCCTTCTTCAGCAATCGTAAATAATACCTGAATATCGCCGTGGAGCGCCTTTTTTTCTTTAAGCATCCGTACGGCCTCTAAAATTGCGACCACGCCGGATTTATCATCGCTCCCTAAAATAGTAGTACCGTCAGATAATATTTTACCATCTTTTTTTAGTACTTTAATGCCTGCGCAGGGCTCAACAGAATCCATATGCGCTGTCAAAAGAAC
>CAYVGQ010000029.1:9484-10422 GCA_964450295.1 uncultured Phascolarctobacterium sp.
CTTATTACCCGGCAACCATCCCCATAAATTACCGCACTCACCGCCAAGTTCTTGCCCAGCTCCGTCTTCCTGCGTTGCAAAGCCAAGTTCTCGCAGCTTACACTGCAATAACTCAAAAATCTGCCTTTCTTTTAAAGTATGACATGGAACAGAAACCAATTCCACAAATTCATCAAAAATTCTTTCTTTGTTTACTTCTGACATTGTCAACACTGCCTTTCAAAATTATAAAATTACAGTCAGCCGGTATGCTCCAAAAAAATCTTTATACCAAGAGCAATCAAAACGCAGCCACCCACTATCGTAGCCCTGCTGCCAATCCTCTCGCCGAGTCTAAATCCGGCTAGCCCGCCTGCCATAGAAAAAATAAAAGTTACCAAACCAATCAATACCGCTGCAACATAGATATCCACCTTCAAAAAAGCAAAACTGACGCCTACCGCCAAAGCATCGATACTGGTAGCGACTGCCAGCGTCACCATCTCGCGCAGCGTATAATGTTGTTTCAAACTACAACTATCAGCAGCATTTGCTTCTCGAAGCATATTTACTCCCAAATAAACCAGCAAAAAAAAAGCCACCCAATGATTATAGGCCTCAATATAAAACCTAAAACTCATTGCGCTAAAAAAGCCCGCCAGCGGCATCAACGCTTGAAAAAGCCCAAACCAAAGGCCAAAACGCAAAGCGCCGCGAAATCGGCAAGTCGGAGCCAAAGCCAAACTGCCGCAGATAGATACCGCGAAAGCATCCATCGCCAGACCTACAGCTACGAGCAGCAACTCAAATAACCCCAAAAGAAACCCTCCGCAACAAATTTAATCTGCTGCCCTTCCATCCTCGGCAGCCAAATCTATTCACTAACAATTTTAATCACCAATTATTTAGCGATCGCTTTGTTTGTGCTCCTCAAACATTTCCGTATCAGCATTTGTTTT
>CAYVGQ010000030.1:0-5261 GCA_964450295.1 uncultured Phascolarctobacterium sp.
TCTCATTTAGATTAAAGTCAAAATCAAAATTTATATAGCCAATTCGAGGAGTTATAGAAATATCAAAATCAAATTTAGCATTATTATAATAACGACTGCTTTCTATATATCTTTTTAATTCAGAAAATAATAACTGAATTTCACTTTTAGTAGCTTCTTGATTCTTTAAATTTAGATATTGATCTGTAAAGTCTCGCGTTTCACAGGAAACGGACCATATACCCTCTGTAATTAAATCCACCCACGAAGTAACTCTCTCTTCTGAAACATTGTTGGCAATTTTATCTTTTTCTAAATCTTCCGTTTCTAAATTACGAGTTTCTTCTTTTATTTTTTGTAAAGTTTCCATTGGCAACGCAAAGGTTAAGCAGGCCCTAGGATCATCAGAAAAATAGCTTTGCACATAATACCAATTATCTGGCAAAGATATATTAAATTCACCAATTTTGTCATTGTAAAGCAAATGTTGTTTAGTATTTAGCTGAGACTGAACAATTGATATTCCTTTAATATAATCTTCATAAATGTTTCTATTGCTATTTTCACTGTTTTTTGTATTTGTTTTTTGCTCTAAAGGATTTGTTAACAGAGTTTTAGTAGTAATAATGTACAATCTTTCATGAACACAAAGTAAATCTATCGAACAAGAATATTTTTTCTGTTTTTTTTCGTTGCTCTCTGCCTCTATAAAACCTATATGTATGCTTTTATGTCCTTTTATCTTTTGAGTTTTTGCTTCAAATTCAATATTTGTTGGCAAAGGTTTGATAAAAGGTTTATCAGAGGGCCAGTAAAGAGTCGGCTCTAATAATTTCAGTTCAGATTTCTTGGGGTCAATACCAGACCGTTCCAATAATTTTATTGCCGCATAATCATTATTAAAAGTAATACCAGTGAATTCTTGTTCTAAAAGTTCAGAAGCTTGTTTTTTATCTAAGCTTTGTACATAAACAAAATCACCATTAGGCTGCAAGCCTCCATAGAAGTCAGCACCCATAATATTCACTTCTTGTTTTGGTAAATTAACTTTAAATCCTGCCTTAGAATTTCGATATTCTTCGGCAAAGATATTTTGTACATATATTAATTGAAGCACTAGGGATAACACCAGAATGATTTTTGCCATCGTTTTTACCTCTTCGATTATTTTGTAATAATTTCTACCATAACGCCACTATCCAAATTACAAGCATTCGCTTCGTCTGTATCTATATGTACCTCATCAGCATTGCCTTCTCCGGCACGTACCAGCACATTATTCATTATCATAGAGCGTTCCCCTGTCGTTTGAATAGCAACAATATCTCCGTCTTTTAAGCCATATGTTTCTGCCGTTTCCGGATACAAATGAATATGACGTGCTGCAATGATAATACCTTCATTTATTTCTACTTCGCCTTTAGGCCCAATTAATTTACCGCCCGCAGATTCTTTAATGTCACCAGAGTTTCTGATAGGTGGATTTAGTCCTAATTTTCTGGCGTCAGTCAAGGATAGCTCAATTTGAGTGTATTTACGTAACGGTCCAATAATTCTTAATTTCATTTCACTTTTTTCAGTTACCAAAGTAATTTGTTCTTCTGATGAAGATTGCCCCGGTTGACCAATATATTTTTTGGGATGTAATTCTGAACCTTCTCCAAATAAAATATCCATATGCTCACGGCATAAATGTGCATGACGGGCAGATACACCTAATACTAATGGAAATTGCATAATATTCACCTCAGAGATTTTTATCTAATACTTATCTTGTTTATTTTAACATACCAAAGCTATTTTTACTATTATACCATTATCTATAAAAGTAAAAAACATCCGGCAGGTAATTTGCCGGATGAAATAATTCTTTAGACAACTTAAAGATCCAAATTAATTAGACGAAAGATATTCATCAATTGCTAGAGCTGCTTTTTTTCCTGCCCCCATTGCCGAGATAACTGTTGCCGCACCAGTTACAATATCACCACCAGCAAATACTCCGGGAATAGAAGTTGCGCCCTCTTCATTTGCAAGGATGTTGCCACGTTTATTTGTTTCGAGTTCAGGCGTTGTTTGCTTGATTAAAGGATTTGGTCCTTGCCCAATAGCAATTACCACCATATCAACGTCTAAAATATATTCTGACCCTTTAATTTCTTCAGGTGACCTACGGCCAGAATTATCGGGCTCGCCTAATACCATTTTTACGCATTCCATGCCGTTAACCCAGCCTTTTTCATCCCCAAGTATGCGAGTAGGGTTGTTTAATAGACGTAATTGAATCCCCTCTTCTTTAGCGTGTCCAATCTCTTCCTGACGTGCAGGCATCTCTTCTTCGCTACGCCGATAAACGATGTAGACTTCTTCCGCACCTAAACGTTTTGCGGTACGTGCAGCATCCATAGCCACATTTCCGGCTCCGACAACTGCAACCTTTTTCCCTACATAAACAGGGGTTGCTACATCCGGAAACTTGTAAGCTCGCATCAGGTTTACACGAGTCAAAAATTCATTAGCAGAATAAACTCCGTTAAGATTTTCGCCGTCAATATTCATAAAATGAGGCAAACCGGCGCCAGTACCAATATAAACAGCACTAAAACCTTCGTCGGTCATTAGTTCTTTTACCGTAAATGTTCTACCGATAACTGCATTAGCAATAATTTTAACTCCAAGATCTTTTAAGGCGTTAATTTCGTGTTTTACAATCTCTTTTGGAAGGCGAAATTGAGGAATTCCATACATCAAAACACCGCCGGGAGCATGTAGCGCTTCATATATCGTCACATCATAACCCATTTTTGCTAGATCTCCTGCGACGGTTAAGCCGGAAGGACCGCTACCGACAATGGCAATCTTTTTACCTTTATGGCTAACCGGTTCATTTTTGTTGATATCAATCCCCTGTTCACGGGCGTAATCCGCAACAAAACGTTCCAGACGCCCAATAGCAACCGCCTCACCCTTAATGCCGAGAACACATTTTTTTTCGCATTGATTTTCTTGAGGGCATACACGACCACAAACAGCAGGCAAACTATTTTTACGTTTTAAAATAGCAATAGCTTCAGATAATTTACTGTTAGCAAGAGCTTGAATAAAGGCTGGAATTTCAACATTTACCGGACAGCCTTCTACACAACGCGGTTTAGGACAGTTCAAGCAACGTTGCGCTTCATCTATTGCAGTAGCCATATCATAGCCGGTAGCAACTTCATCAAAATTTTTATTTCTGATATTGGCGGGCTGCTCCGGCATAGGATTTCTTATTCCTCCACGCATTTACAATGACCTCCGCAACTATCTTCAAGACTTTCTTGATTTTTATACATTTGCTGCCGCTGGACAAGATTAGCAAAATCAACTAAATGAGCATCAAACTCAGGCCCATCTACACAGGCAAATTTATTTTCTGCGCCGACCCGCACACGACATCCTCCGCACATACCTGTACCATCAACCATAATGGTATTGAGGCTTGCCGTCGTAGGTGTGCCATAAGGACGCGTGGTTTCCGCAACATTTTTCATCATTATTACTGGCCCGATAGCAATAACAAGATCAATCTTATCACCCGCCTCTAGCATAGCTTTCAGCGGGTCCGTTACAAAGCCTTTATACCCTTCACTGCCATCATCTGTAGTAATAATAAGTTTATCACTGACGGATTCCATTTTATCCTTAAAAATAATTAATTCTTTATTACGAGCACCGATAACAGAAATAACTTTATTGCCCAGCTCATGAAAAGCGCGTGCAATAGGATAAACAGGAGCAACTCCAATTCCGCCACCGACACAAACAATAGTGCCTAGCTTAGCAATATGAGAAGGCATTCCCAGCGGTCCAAGAATATCAAGTATATCATCTCCGATATTAAAGGTTTCGCAAAGATATTTTGTAGTATTTCCTACTGCTTGAACTATAAGAGTAATAACGCCTTTTCCACGGTCAAAATCAGCAATAGTAAGTGGTATACGCTCACTACTTTCATCAGTTCTGAGCATTACAAACTGACCAGGTTGACATTTATGCGCAATCATAGGTGCTTCTACAATAAATTCATAAACTGCCGGCGCCAAATTATTTTTCATTAAAATTTTAGCCAATTTTCTCACTCCTCCCGAGTTTTTATCTTTGTTTAGTCAATCTGTGTCCACGTATATTAACCTCGGCATAGATTTTCTCCATATCTATACTAGGGAATTTTCCATTTTTCATTAATACTTTTCCATTTACAATTACTGTATCAGCATCGGTAGCATTGGCTGCATAAACAAATAATGAAATACGGTCGTGACGAGGATACCAATATGGTTTTTGCATATCATAAATAACAATGTCAGCTTTTTTCCCAACAATAATTTCGCCTACGTCATTGAACCCTAATGCCAAAGCCCCTTGACTAGTTGCCAAAGATAATGCTTCGCGTGCCGGAATCGCTAAGGGATCTCCGTTGACGCCTTTATGAAGCATTGCCGTTAACCGACACTCTTCCAAAAGGTCTAGATTGTTATTGCTGGAAGCTCCATCAGTCCCCAAACCAACTGTAATACCTCGTTTCAACATTGCAGGGATAGGAGCTATACCGCTGGCAAGTTTTAAATTACTTTGAGGATTATGAGCAACGCGCACTTTTTTATTTGCCATAATATCCATATCTGTGTCGTTGACATGAACACAGTGGGCTGCTAAAGTTCCTTGGTCAAACATATGGATACTATCCATTAACTGAATCGGTGTCATATTATGTTCTTTTAAACAATCCTTCACTTCTCCTGCTGTCTCACATAAATGCATATGTATTTCAGCATGCAGCTCTTCTGCTTTGGCAATAATTTTTTTTAAATAGGGAACTGGACATGTATAAGGAGCATGCGGCCCAAACATAATGCGTATGCGCCCTTCGGCTTGGCCATGCCATGTTTTAAATAAATCTACATTTTCTTTTAATTTATCGTCAGCATCAGGAGTAACTCCTACCATACCACGACATAGCGACGCACGAATGCCGGTCTCTTCAACAGCTTGAGCTACTATATCCATGGCAAAATACATATCAGCAAAACAAGTGGTTCCGGATTTAAGCATTTCTACAATAGAGAGCATTGTTCCCCAATAAATATCATCATCATTCAACCCTGCTTCTGCAGGCCAAATTTTATTTTGTAGCCAATCCATTAAAGCCATATCATCAGCATAACTGCGCAATAAAGTCATCGCTGCATGAGTATGAGTGTTTACCATGCCCGGTACAGCTATTTTATCAGATGCGTCAA
>CAYVGQ010000030.1:5271-10403 GCA_964450295.1 uncultured Phascolarctobacterium sp.
TAATTTCAGCATTTTCAAAATCTGCAGGTTTTGTTTTGCTAATAACGCTGATAGTATCGTCATCAATACCTATAAAGTACTTATCTGTGTCGGGAGCAGAAATTATTTCAACATTTTTTATTAATAATTTACTCAACTGCTTCATCTTCCTTTGCCATTTGTCTTTTTAAATAGTGGTTTTGATAAAAGTCATGCATTAAAGTGATATCTTCATCAGGCAATAGTACAGCTCCGCCTAAGGTTTCACATACGCAATAGATATGAGCTGCCTTTTCAACAATTTCTGCAATCATTAAAGCTTCAGCCAGTGATTTACCCCAACAAATTACCCCATGATTAGCTAATAAAGCCGCTTTCTTATTTTTTAACGCCTTAACAGCATTCTCAGCCAAAGCCGCTGTTCCCGGCAGAGCGTAATCGGCTACATTTACCGGGCCTCCTATTATCTGCACTAAATCTTCAATAACTGCCGGTATTGCTTTATGTGTTGCTGCACACGCACTTGCGTAAATACTATGTGTATGAACTATGGCTCCGGCTTCTGAAAATGACTTATAAATAGCTAGATGCAGAGGCATTTCAGATGACGCAGTTAAATGTCCCTGCTGTTTATTACCTGCCATATCAACAATAACAATATCCTTCTCCGTTAATGTTTCATAGCTACGCCCCGAAGGTGTTATTGCACAACTTAAATCATCAATTCTAACACTAAGATTGCCCCAGGAACCGGTAACCATTTTTTGTTTGATCATCGTATGTCCTGCTGCGATTATTTGTTGGCATGCGGCACTAATACTGATGTTATTTTGCATCATCGGCACTTCCTTAAGCTTGATTCAAATACGCTTCTTGTTCTTCAGTCAAATTATCTATACAAAAACCCATAGCCTGTAATTTTAAGGAGGCAATTTCTATATTCAATTCTTCCGGTAAAATATAAAGTTTATTTTTAAGTACTGCTTGATTTTCCAAAAGATATTTCATCGCCATAAACTGCATTGCAAAAGAAAGGTCCATAACTTCCACAGGATGTCCATCTCCACAAGTTAGATTTACTAAACGACCTTCACCAAGTAAGTTAATTTTCCGTCCGTCACTCATCGTGAAAGTACGGATGTTTTTACGTACTTCATATGATGGTTCTGTTGTCAGTTCTTCTAAGTGATTAATATTAATTTCTACATTAAAATGTCCGGCATTACTTAGAATAGCACCATTTTTCATAACTTTAAAATGTTCTTTTGTAATGACATCTTTACAGCCTGTTACTGTTACAAAAATATCTCCATGTTTAGCCGCTTCTTTCATGGGCATTACTCTAAAACCATCAAAGACAGCTTCAATTCCTTTAATAGGATCAATTTCAGTAACAATAACATTTGCTCCTAACCCTTTAGCACGCATAGCAACACCTTTACCGCACCAACCATAGCCTGCAACTACTACTGTTTTCCCGGCTATTGAAAGATTAGTGGCACGCATAATTCCATCCCATGAAGATTGTCCGGTGCCATAACGGTTATCAAACAAATATTTACAATAAGCGTCATTAACAGCAATCATCGGGAAAGCTAGTTGCCCATTATTAGATAAAGCTTTTAATCTATGTACTCCTGTAGTGGTTTCTTCGCTGCCGCCTATAAGTTTAGCTACAAGATTTCTACGTTCGCCGTGTAGCATATTTACAAGATCGCCGCCGTCATCAATAATTAAATCCGGTTCAATATCTAAGGCCTTACTTAAATACATATCATACTCTTCTGCTGTACAGTCATGCGTAGCTAGAACGGTAACACCGCTGTTGGCTAAAGCAGCGGCAACATCATCCTGCGTTGATAAAGGATTACTACCGGTTACAACTACATTAGCTCCGGCATTTTTTAAAACTTGGGCCAAGTAAGCTGTTTTAGCTTCTAAATGAATTGTAACAACCATATTGAGTCCTTTAAAAATCTGATTTTTGCTGTATTTTTCATTTAAAATATTAAGCAACGGCATATGCTCTCTAACCCAAGCTATTTTTTGGTTTCCTGTTGATGCTAAATTAATATCTCTAATCATACTTTCCATAATTTAAGTTAGTCCTCCTCGTGCAGTTTTTGCTGCATTTTTTTTATATTTTCTGCATAAGGCGCAGTCAAAAGGCCATGCTCAGTAATAATCCCTGTAATAAGCTCTGCCGGAGTTATATCAAATGCAGGATTAAATACTTTTACCTGCGACGGTGCTATTGTAATTCCGGCAATTTTTTTTACCTCATCCGCCGATCGTTCTTCGATAGGAATATAAATTCCCTCTTCTGATGTAAAATCAAACGTGCTTATAGGAGCTGCTACATAAAAAGGTATACTATGATATTTTGCAGCTAAAGCAACGCCGTACGTACCGATTTTATTAGCTGTATCGCCATTAATTGCAATTCTATCAGCACCCACTATAACGGTGTCAATATGTTTTACTTGCATTGTCCATGCAGCCATATTATCAGTTATCAACGTCACAGGAATCTTATCTTCTTCAAGTTCCCAAGCCGTTAAGCGCGCCCCCTGCAACAGTGGTCGTGTTTCATTAGCGTAAACCATAGAAATTTTTCCTTGCGCAAACGCTTCCCTAACAACTCCCAGGGCTGTACCCCATCCGCATGTGGCCAAAGCCCCGGCATTACAATGGGTCAGAATATTTGCCTGTCGTGGCAACAATGCTGCACCATTAACACCAATCATGTGATTGACAGCAATATCATCAGCATAAATTTTGCACGCCAATTTTTCTAGCTCGTTACTGATTGCCACAACAGAATACTGATTATTGATCAATTTAACTGCTAATGTATATATTTTTTCTATAGCCCAGGCTAGATTAATCGCGGTAGGACGAGTAGCAAGTAAAGCTGCTTTGATTTTTTCAAATTCTGACAAAATTTTATTGTGATTGGGATATAAATTCTCGGCTACAATTTCCTGCCATCCTAGAACCATAGCAAAAGCTGCGGCAGCGCCAATAGCAGGAGCACCGCGGACTTCTAAGCATTTAATTGCTTCACCAACTCTTCGATAATCTTCGCAAAGAATATTTTCTATTGTTGACGGTAATTTAGTCTGATCTAGCAAAAGTAAGCTTTTGCCCTGCCATTTCATTGTTAAGACCATTTTATAGAATCTCCTTACAGTTGGAAGCCACCAAATTCTGTCATGCATCTAGGGCAATCACATTTTATACTGCCATTTTCATTAGCAGCAATAAAGGCATTAATAAGTTGTTCCATCTTGCTAATGCTTTTATCCATTGCTTCCACTACTTCACTATGAGAAAGCGGTCTTGAAGAAATACCTGCAGCCATATTAGTAACGATGGAACAGTTAATGTAACAAATTTCAGCTTCTCTTGCCAATAAAGATTCCGGTATATTGGTCATGCCAACTAAATCTCCGCCGAGCATAGCAAACATTTTTATTTCAGCGGCTGTTTCAAAACGCGGTCCTTCTGTACAAACATAACAGCCATTTTTATGAAACTTAATATCCGTTTTCTCCAGGCAAGTAATAATTTTTTCTCGTAATCTTTGACAATATGGATTAGTAAAATCAACATGGGCAACTCCTCGTTCCGGAGTGTCATAAAAAGTATTAATACGGCTTTTAGTAAAATCAAGCAATTGATCACAAACTACAAAGTGACCTGTTTCCATATCAGGATTCAAAGAACCTACGGCAGTGGTAGCAAAAATTTCTTCAGTGCCCAAACTTTTCAAAGCCCAAATATTAGCACGATAATTTATCTTATGTGGTGGAGTTTTGTGCCCAATGCCATGGCGGGTAATAAAAATTACTTGATTGCCACAGCTTTTACCGATATTGCATAGAGCAACTCCGTAGGGTGTTTCAATAATTTTTTTTTCAAAAGACTGCATGTTCTCAGGATTGTAAATTCCAGTACCACCAATAATTGCTATTTTACGCATAAAATCCTCCTTGGGTTTATTGTTCAAATCATCAACCTAAATCAAACGATATACTACAAATTTCCACAAATTATTACTCATTTAAAAAAATCCTTGTCATCTAATAATAACATAAATGCTACATAAAATAAAGAAAACAAGGGTATCATAGAAAAAGACTGCTCTTTTAAGAGCAGTCCAAAAATCAATGTTTTTTTGTTAAAATGACTTGTTTAGGTCCAATTTCAGCATTTTCAGGAATTAGCACCTCATTGAAACTAATGCCACGAGTATGTGTTGTATGGCTCCACTCATGGTCGTGACGGTGAAAATAACCAAGAACAGTAATTGGAATCCAGCTATAGATGAACAACGGATACAAAAGAAGATACAGCCAGGATTTAAGGGAAGCATGAATCTTAAAAAGCACAATCATTGGGAAAAGATATTGACCAATAGCAATTAGTGTCCAAACTTCTAATGGCAGTATCGCATACAAAACATTAGTATAGAATGGATAAAATTGATAAATATAACTGCAGATAACAAAGAATGTAGAAATTAGCAGAAAATAAGGTTGGAATAAATTAATTATGCCATCAAGCACAACGATATTTCTTTCTTTAATACCTTTAAGAAACAATTTACCGATATAGCGGTTAGCTACATCAAAATGTCCTTGTGCCCAACGTTTGCGTTGGTTCCATGACTGCATAAAAGTCAGAGGTTTTTCATCATAGATAATAGCATCATGTGCCCAAGTTGTCGGAATTCCTTCCAATAAAGCTTTCATAGTAAATTCCATATCTTCTGTCAAACAGGTTGCTCCCCAACCATGGCGACGCAAGATGTCAGTAGAAATGCACATACCAGTACCACCTAGGCAGCTAGATAAACCAATATTGTATTTCGCTAAATGCCAGACATGATTGACCACCCAAAAAGAAATAGAAAAAACACCAGAAATCCAAGTATCGTTTGGATTCTTAGAATCCAAATAACCTTGGATAAGACGTTCCCCTTTGCATAAACGACTGTTCATTTCTTTTAGAAAATTAGGGTGCACTAAATTATCAGCATCAAAAACAAAGTAGCCATCGAATTCATCACAAGAATAATTTTTCTTAATGTACTCAAATAAATAATCAAGGGCATATCCTTTCCCTTTTTGCTTATTATTTTCTCTTTC
>CAYVGQ010000031.1:0-2108 GCA_964450295.1 uncultured Phascolarctobacterium sp.
CACCGGTATTGGTGTTGAAATCAAAAGCCGCAACATCCCCCGCTACCTTAAAGCTGTCCGCAGCTGTAGTCACGGTGGTAGTTGTTGTTGCCCCCTTAACTGTAGTAACCGTACCGTCAATTGTCATTGCTTCTGTAACTTTTTCAGTTCCGTTATCCATACTACGAACAACACTGTTAGCAGTGACAGAATCGGCAAACGTCAATCCACCTTCTTTAACAGTAACAGTACTACCCGCTGCAGTAATGTTTTCGTCGTAGCTTTTGCCCATGCCTGTATCAGTTACAGTCAATTTTTGACCAGATGCATTGGAAACTGTAATATTTTTATTAGCTCCGTCAGTAGCAGTACTATTATAAGTACCACTGTCAATGATATTCTGATTAGCTACGTCCGTGCCGAAGGTCCCGCTATTAGCAGTTAAAGCACCGCTGACGGCGTTTACTGTAAAAGTAGTAGCATCCAAGTTGTCTGTTGTTTTTAAAGAACCGTCTGCAGCCACCGTAAAGTGACCATTCGCAAAAGAAGCACTGCCTTCCGGGGTAATGGTGATATTATGCGTAACAGCACCGGTACCCAACTGCACAGTATCGGTCTTTAAGAGGCCAGTAGTAATGGTATCGCCGACAATCGTAGTACTACCTGCAACAGATGTAAAAGTAGCCGTACCGTTACCAGCATTAAAAGTCATACTATTACCGGCTTGCGCATTTATCCCCACCACCGAAAAACCGCCACCGTTAACGGTTGTCTCAGTTGTTCCTGTAAGCACATTTAATCCTGCTGTATCAATAGTGCTAGATCCTATAGTAACAGAAGTAATCTCGCTTTCAGTTAGACCTAACAAACCGTCCACATAAAAATTCGTCCCGTCATAAGAAACATCTCCTAAAAGTGCTTCCGCTTTGGGTCCTCCATAAAATGTCGCCATCGTACTGGCACAGAGCACAGCTGCCAAAATCTTTCTTCTTTTTTTACCCAACATCTTGCCACCCCTTTCTTATCTCGAACATTTTGACTAATAAACGATGCCCCCGAATCTTCCTGTCGTTTTTGTCTAAGCACCTCGCTTTTCCCATCAACCCCCTTGATTAATATTTTATTAAATGATATATATTACTAATAAATTAAATCCTTATATTTTATTTTATTGCTTTTAAATTCTTATTACAAGAATATGCCTCTAAGTAAAGTCCTGTTTTTTACATTATAGCACATTTATTTTCACTCTAACAAGTTTTTTTTGAATTATCTGATATCTTTTTTCCCTTTTACAGCGTATTACTCGGAATGTTATAAAACTGTCAGTTTCCTTACTATTTTTAGGTTAATTTAAGGGTAGCAAAAATCATAAAATTACTATAGACAAAACTGTGATTTCGGCAAAACTAAAAAAACAGCAGGTCTGAAGACCTGCTGTTTTTTACATTCAGCTATTAGTTTTTCTTATAACCACATTTCGGGCAAACCCCTTCTTCATTCAGAGAAATGCCGCACAGTGGGCAACGTTCGATATTATTTTGAGTAACAAACTCTGCCGAAGCCGTATTGTCACCGCTAACAAAAGTAAGTTTAGCAATGTTCAGTTTGTCTTTGAGCAAATCATAGACAATTTTAATCATACCTTCAACAGTCATAGTTTCTTTTGTTACCACTAAACGACAGTCAGGATAGGCAGTAGCAAGTTCTGTTTTGAAAGCTTCGCCTTTCATCTGGTTTTGTGGCGCGCCATCGCGAATACCCTGCTTCTCGTAAACATCAAGCACAGCCGGTAACAATGGGTCATCTTCTCTCAAAATCAAGGCATGGTCAAAATTCTTTAAAACATTCCAAGCGGTCTTTTGGATCTCGTTACAAGGGAAAACCATATTAACGCCCATGTTAACAGAATCCTCTACTTCAATCGTCAAAATTCCGGAATGCCCATGCAAATATTGGGCTTCACCTTTAAAACCATAAAATCTGTGAGCATATTGCAGGTTTAATGTTGTGATACTTCTCATATTCCTATTCCTCCTAATAATTTATATTTGTGGGAGCACGCGCCCACATCGCGGCTATAATGAATACTAAATTCTAAAAAAAGGTTTTGTCGGCTAAATTAAACT
>CAYVGQ010000031.1:2118-7883 GCA_964450295.1 uncultured Phascolarctobacterium sp.
CAGTCAAGTCTGCCAGAACGATATCAGACAGTTTACCACAATTACAGCAGACCAAATGATCATGACGCGTATTTCTGTCATACCGGTCCGGCTGTCCGGCCATACTGACCTTGCGTATCTTACCTGCCTGATAAAGGCTGCTTAAATTGTTATAGACCGTAGCCAAGACGACGGACGGGAATATTTTTCTTAATGCCAAAAATACTTCTTCAGCCGTCATATGTTCCTCCGACTCATTGATGATTTTTAAGATGTTCTGTCCGTATCTTATATGGCATCACCTCTTTTAGAATTGTTCTAAGTTCAATATAATACATATTCCTATTTTTGTCAACCTTTTTTTATAAATACTGACAAAAATAGGCGGGAAACTTTTATCCCGCCCATTTTTTATAATTGATCCTGCGGCACTTCGGCAGGATCTTCCGGTAGCTTACCAACCAGAACCTTATCAACACGTGATCCATCCATATCTACGACCTCAAAACGATAGCCATTCCAAAGAAAGTAATTACCGGCCGTAGGTATATGTCCGATATTAGTCACAACGAAACCGGCCACGGTATTGAAGCCTGTTTTTTCTTCCAGCGGCAGCTCGTCCAACTCCAAAAAGTTTTTAAACTCGCTGATCGGCAGCAGCCCGTCTACTAACCAGCTGCCGTCCTCGCGCTGCACGATCTCTTGTTTGAACTCTTCATCATAAGACGGAAGATCTCCCACCAGATGCTCAATAATGTCGCGAATAGTGACCATACCCGCCACCCCGCCAAATTCATCCATAACCAGAGCCACTTTGACCCGGTTTTCTTTAAAAAGATCCAACAGCTTTTGTGTATGCATGGCCTCAGGAACATAGAGCGGCTGTTGTACCGAGCTGCGCAGAGAAGCTCCTGTAGCCACCAGCACCTCAGCCAAAAAACGTTTTGTGTAAACTACACCCAAAACATGCTCTAAATCTTCTTCAGCCACCACATAGCAGGAATACTGCTTTTCCGCCATAGTTTCCAAATGTACATGCAGCGGATCGTTAACATCCAGCCAGGTGATTTTGGTACGCGGAGTCATAATCTCACTGACACGCAGATCATCAAGCTCAAAAACATTCTCGATCATTTTCTGCTCGTCTATGTTAAAAACGCCGTGCAAACGGCCCTGCTCCAACAGCACACGTACTTCTTCTTCCGTTACCGGAGGCTCGTCACTGGGCTTAAGCCCCAGAACCTTTAGTAAAAATCTTGTCGATACGCTTAAAAATACAGTAAGCGGTTTGAAAATGGCAATAATGGCTTTGATAAAGCCTGCAAAGCTCATAGCCGCTTTTTCCGGATTATTCAATGCAAATTTTTTTGGTATCAACTCGCCCAAAATAAGGCTCAGATAGGTTACCAACGCCACGACAAAGATATACGCTGCTGCGCCCGCATAAGGACGCAACAGATCGAATCCACGCATCAACGACTCCAGCGGTGCCGCCAACATCGCGCCGCTGTACGCACCTGTACCAATACCGACCAGGGTAATACCGATCTTCTGCGGCTATACGCAGTATATACGCCGCTTTTTTATTGCCCTCATCAGCCAGCTGCTCCAGACGGGTTTTCCGCGACGAAACCAGCGCCATTTCCAGCATGGCCAGCAGGCCGTTCATTAAAATCAAAACAAAAACTATAATTACTTCTTTGACAGACCCAAGAGGATCCATGCAATCATCACTCCTATTTTTTACAATGCCTTGATAGCGATGGCTTTATTTTTTCTCCAGTAGCTGACAAACGCCCTTGCGCAGGAGATCAACAACGATAATGGAAGCACCGAACAGAAGCACAACGCCCCATTCATCCAGGTTAAGCGGAGTAGTACGCAAAATACCTCCGCCGACGTAAGTCAGAAGCACCTGAATGCCGATAATCAGCGCCATAACATTGAGAAAGCCCTTGTTTTTATCGATATGCTCCAGCAGGTTGAGACCGGAAACACGCACATTGAAACCATTGGCTACCGCTAAAAAAATATAGGTGCAGAAGAAACCGGTATAGGTATAAATGTGATTGGGGGCATTGCGGAACAAATGATCCACATAACTGCTCTTGTAAAACAGAATAGCGATAAAGGTCATATAAACGCCGCCCATGATGATAGTGCTCAGCATTTTTTTGCTGACGATCGGGGCGCTGCGGTCTTTCGGCTTCTCACGTAAATATTTTTCCAGCGCCGGCTCGCCGCCGAAAGCAAGAGCCGCCAGCGTATCCATAACTAGATTGATCCAGAGAATTTGGGTAATTGTCAGCGGTTTATCGATACCGATAAAGGGAGCGATAAAGTTAATTGCTACCGCTGAAAAGTTAATAGTCAGCTGGAAAACAATAAATTTGCAAATAGAATTATAAATCGTCCGGCCGTATAAAATCGCCTGCTTAATGCTAAGGAAATTATCATCGAGAATAACAATATCTCCGGCTTCTTTGGCAACTTCAGTACCGCTGCCCATGGCAAAACCGACATCGGCTTTTTTGAGTGCAGGGGAATCGTTGACGCCGTCGCCGGTCATGCCTACGACTAAGTTCATTTCCTGCGCCAAACGTACCAGACGTGATTTATCCATTGGAAGCGCGCGAGCGACTACACGCAGCTTCGATATTTCCAGTTTTACTTGTGCATCGCTCATAGCAGCCAGGTCGCCCGAAGTCCAGACCAGTTCATCAGGGCGCTGCAGCAACCCGGCATCTTTGGCTATGGCTACTGCCGTTTCACGACGGTCGCCGGTAATCATAACAATCTGCACACCGGCATCTTGTACTTCGGCAATGGCTTCAATGGCTTCGGGGCGAACTTCGTCGCGAATTCCCAAAATCCCCACTAAGGTCAGTCCGTCCGCAGGCAACTCGTAGCCTTCAATATCACTTGCATAGGTGCAGAGTGCCAGCATTCTGATAGCATCTGCCGCCAGTTCTAACATCCTGTCGTCCAAAGTTTTTTTCATTGCTTCAGTCAGCGGTTGACGTCTGCCCTCAGCATCCCAGTAATGACTGGTCTGCAGGATAAGTTTTTCAGGCGCGCCTTTGGCAAGACAATATTTTTCCCCGTTGACGCTGACAGCGGCCCAAGAATATTTGTTAGTACTGTTAAAAGGTACAAATTTATCGCGCTGCAGCATTTCTTCCATTCGAAAATCACCCACATAATGACTGAGTGCACGTTCAGTCATATTGCCGCCTACCATTGCGTAATCCGAAACTGCCGCCGAAGTGTTAAGCACCACGTTCTGATAAGTCAGTTCTTTCAATTTGTCCGGGAGTACATCAAAAGCCGGATATTCCTGCCGGTCACCGGCAATAAAGCGCACGACTTCCAGCTTGCCCTTGGTAATCGTACCGGTTTTATCGGTAAAGAGCAGATTCAAACTGCCTGCCGTCTCGATCCCCACCAGCTTGCGGACCAGAACATTATCACGCAGCATTTTTTTCATATTCAAAGACGAAACAATTGCAATCATCAGCGGCAGACCTTCCGGTACTGCCATAACGATGATGATGATACCCAGGATAATTGCCTGCACAAGATCGGACATCATTAAAGGAGTATTGGCTAAATACGCGCCATAATCACCATACAAATAGGCTTTATGCAGCATTACCGCCAGAGCGATCAGCACGCCACCGGCATAACCAAACTGGCTGATGTGGTGCGCCAAACCTTTCAGTTTTAATTTCAGCGGGCTGTCTCGTTCATCGTCCTTCAGTTCCTGTGTCAGCTGACCGTAAATAGACGCATCACCGATTTTTACGGCTTGCATAATGCCCTGCCCCTCTACAACCACACTGCCGCGAAACAGCTTATGCTCATCCAGAAAATCGATACTCTCGTCGCTCCAAACAAAATCTGACGGTGCAATCAGTTTATTCGCTTCCTTACTCTCACCGTTTAAAGCTGCTTGATCCAGTTTGACATCGCCGCTGAGCAAAATACCGTCAACAGGTATCTTATCTCCCGCTTCTAAAATAACTGCGTCACCAACAACTATATCATCGATATGTAATTCTACGGGTTCTCCGTCACGCCACACCTTGCACCGTATTTTACTGGCTTCCTCCTGCAACTTTTGAAAAGCATTTTCATTGCTGTATTCCGAGTAAGTTGAAACAAAAGTCGCCAGAATAATAGCTAGAAAAATACCCATGGTTTCGATCCAGTCGCCATGCCCCATATAGACAAAGACAATGTTGACCAATAAAGCCACAAGCAAAATCCGGATAATAGGATCCTTAAAATTATCCCATAGTTTATCCCAAAAAGTTTCGCGCGGTGGCTGTATTAAAGCATTATTACCGTGTTCTTTCAGTGCTTTGCCTGCTGCTTCAGTAGTCAAACCAAACTTATTCACTCTTTTATTGATCCTCCTTATAAAAAGGCTGCGAGGCCAATGGCCTCACAGCTTAAACTATTATATCAGTTGCCCCAAACTTTGCGCATTAAGACAGGATATTCTTCGGTAAGATGTTTCAGAATGACATCAAGTACCGTATGAATAATAGGCGCTTCAAAGCCATCATCAGTAGTCGTGATACAGCTGTCGAGGCAGATATCGCCGTTATCGCCTTCGTAATATTTGAAGACCTTATATTTTTTATTTAATTCGTTCAAATGAGCCAGTACGCTTTCACGATTACCTGAATTTATTATCCCTGCACCAACGCGAACCTGGATCATAGTATAAATACTATCGTCTAAAACAATCATCGTCGGCAGATTTTGCCCACTTATTTCCATATGCGCGCGGTAGACAACACTGTGCATTTCGTTTGCAATCTGTTCCTTAGCAAAACAGTTGATTTTATTATCGCTTAAAAATGCATCAAATTTTTCAGACTTAATCATCTTCATCTCCCCTATCTGTGATAAATCACTTGCCCTACAGTATACAATATTACACTATTGAATAAACTTTGTATAGTGTAGTAGCCTTACTTGCTTATTTTTCAAAAACATTTCAACAATTAAAGTAGCCAGCTTAGGGAATTTTTTTCAAGATTAAGGTCATTTATATTGCATATAGTATAACTTCTATTAAAACGCCGGTACAACAGCGCCTTTATATTTCTCTTCAATAAATTTTTTAACTTCAGGGCTGGTTAAAGCCTTATTGAGTTTCTGCAGTTCAGGGCGCTGGTCATCACCTTTACGAATAGCTACGATATTAGCATAGGGAGAATCTTTAGGTTCGGTAAACAATGAATCTTTAACCGGGTTTAATTGCGCTTCCATAGCAAAGTTGGAATTGATAACGGACAGATCGACATCATCCATCGACCGTGGCAGTAAAGCGGCTTCTATTTCTACAATCTGCAGGTTTTTGGGATTACTGACGATATCTCCGGGCGTTCCGGAAATGCCTACGCCATCACGCAGTTTCAACAATTTAGCGCTTTCTAAAAGTGCCAAAGCGCGTCCGCCATTAGTGGGATCATTCGGGATAGCAATTTTCGCGTTATTAGGAACATTCTGCAAATCTTTCAATTTTTTAGAGTAAACTCCCATCGGCTCAATATGTACTTTAGTATAGGCTACCAAAGGCAAATTACGTTCGGACGCAAATTTTTCGAGATACGGAGTATGCTGGAAGAAGTTAGCATCAAGCTCTTTATCAGACAATCCTTCTGGGTCTAATCCTGCTACATATTCAACAATATTTTTCTTAAAATTTCTAAGAATTCCTACTCTTGGTGCTAAATATATTATTTTTTTGTCTTTTCTTTCTAGCATTTCTG
>CAYVGQ010000031.1:7893-10230 GCA_964450295.1 uncultured Phascolarctobacterium sp.
CATAGTCACTGAACTCAATGATTTGCAGATCAATTCCTTCTTTAGCCAGTTGCGGTTTGATGAGATTTAAAATTTCCGCATGAGGTACAGGCGTTGCACCAACTTTTAGCACCACTTTTTTGTCCCCGCCTTTATCAGCCGATTTGCTATCGCTGCCGCAACCGGCAACGACTACTGCAATGCTGAATACCGCCAATAACACTAAAAACAATTTTTTCATAAACAATCTCTCCTTAAAATAAATTTAACACCATGCCTATATCGGGTCTCGGTCAGATCAAACAAAAAGGCTCTTCCCGAGGAAAGAGCGCTTGCTTCTGCTTTCCTCTCATCTACCAAGAATTTTCTTGCAGGATTTAGCACCATAGCTAAGCTTGGTTGCCGGGTTTCATAGGGCCTGTCCCTCCACCGCTCTCGATAAGAGTGTGTTATTTAATTGGCATTATGATAACTTATGTCTACACCCTTGTCAAGGTATTTAACAAAAAACAAAGGACTGCAGTTGCAGCCCTTGTTTTTTTGTTACCTTTGTTACTCTTTGCTGTATTTTGCAATACCGGCTTTATAAAAATCATTACCTTCGCTGTCAATACAAACTATAGCCGGGAAATCCTTAACTTCATAACGACGAATTGCTTCCGGCCCCAAGTCTTCATAAGCAATCATTTCTTCGCCCTTAATAGATTTGGCAATAACTGCAGCCGCACCGCCGATAGCCGCAAAATAAATGGCTCCATGCTTTACGCAGGCATCAATAACCTCCTGCGAACGCAGGCCTTTGCCAATCATGCCTCGCATACCCTGTTCGATCATGGTAGGCGTGTATTTATCCATACGTCCACTGGTGGTCGGGCCGGCACTGCCTACCACTTCACCCGGTTTTGTTGGACTTGGGCCCACATAATATATAACCTGGTTCCGCACGTCAAACGGCAGACCTTCGCCTTGAGCTAAAGCTTCCGTCATACGTTTATGAGCGGCATCACGTGCGGTATAGATATAGCCGCTAATACGAACCATATCTCCTGCATGCAGGCTTTTAACGGTTGCTTCACTTAAAGGAGCGGTAATGTATTTGATCATAGCTTCACTCATCACAGACCCTCCTTATATTTCCACTTCTGCACGTCGTGCAGCGTGGCAGTTAAGATTTACAGCAATCGGCAGACCACCGATATGAGTCGGTGCATATTCAATATTAACAGCAATTGCAGTTGTGCTTCCCCCCAAGCCCGAAGGGCCTACGCCGGTCATATTGACGCGTTGCAACAGTTCTTTTTCAAGTTCTTCATACTGCGAATTAGGATTATGCTCACCCACTTTGCGAGTAAGCGAATATTTAGCTAAAAGCGCGGCCTTTTCCATATTGCCACCAATGCCTACTCCAACTGTCACGGGTGGGCATGGATTTGGGCCGGCACTGCGCACGGTATCGACAACAAATTTGATAACGCCTTCTACACCGTCCGCCGGTTTAAGCATTTTTAATGCGCCCATATTCTCACTACCGCATCCTTTTGGTGAAACAGTTATTTTTACTTTGTCTCCGGGTACGATAGTTGTATGGATAATAGCCGGCGTATTATCACCGGTATTTTTACGTACGAATAAAGGATCGTCAACAGAGGATTTACGCAAGTAACCGCCCACATAACCATCAGCAATACCTGCATTAATAGCCTCATACAAATCTCCGCCGACAAAATGCACCTCTTGTCCTATTTCCATAAATACAACTGTTAGCCCGGTATCCTGACAAATAGGTACATCCTTTGCTTTAGCAAGTTCTGCATTCTCAACGATAGTCGTCAATATTTCCTGTCCCAAAGGTGATTCTTCGGTGGCAATAGATGCTTTTAATTTTTCCAGTAGCTCTTCCGGCAGGTAATAACAGGAATCTTTAGATAGTTTACTGACAGCAGCAGTTATATCCTGAACTTTTATCTCACGCATAGTAACCTCCTTATCTGCCGACACGTTTAATAGTATTGGCGCGCACTTCTTCCGGATCTACTTTGACACGGGCAATACCCATTTCCATAGCGACACGTGCTACAGCAGCGGCAACAGCCGGAGCCACACGCGGATCAAATGCGTCAGGAACTACATAATCAGCACGCAGATCTTCTTCCGCAATCAATTCAGAGATTGCATAAACAGCGGCAACTTTCATCTCCTCGGTGATAGCTTTGGCGCGCACATCAAGAGCACCACGGAATACGCCCGGGAAAACGGTTACATTATTGACCTGATTCGGAGCATCGCTGCGACCGGTACCGGCTACAGTAGCACCGGCAGCAATAGCTTCAGCATAGGTGGTTTCCGGAACCGGATTAG
>CAYVGQ010000032.1:0-10182 GCA_964450295.1 uncultured Phascolarctobacterium sp.
TTCTATCGGCTCAGGCAAGATATAGAGAGGCAGATGCCAATGCCTCAAAAACTGATACTGAATACAGTGCGGATTATTATAAATATCAGGCTGAATATGAATTAGCAAAATTAAATTTTGAGCGGTATCAAAAATTACATGAAATGGGAGCTGTTTCGAAGCTGGAATATGATAAGATGAAGCAGATAATGGTGAATGCAAAGGCTGCTTATGAATCGTTAGCAGAACAAAAAATTTATGACAGTAGGCCAGCAGAACTTTACGCAAAAGAACAGATTGCAGAACGCAGATATCAAGAATTTATTTTGTTGAAAAACAAGAAAAAAGATATGGTCTTAAAGGCTCCAAGGTCTGGTATTGTAAGCTATAGAAATGCTGAAGTGGGCAGTTATGCTCCTGCAGGAACGAAGCTATTAACTATTACTGACAATAATGAATTTTACATAGATTGCGAGATATCTGAGTATGATGCAGGAATAATTACAGTGGGCAGTCATATCAACACAGAAATAGAAGCTTTGGGGAAAAGTTTTCCAGGGAAAATCATTTTTATGAGTCCCGGTAAAGATGCGAATAATAGAAACTATACTGCAAGAATTAGAATGCTTGCTAAGGATGATGCCATAAAAGCAGGCATGTTTGCCCACAGCGAGTTAAAATTTCTACAGAAAGATTCTGCGCTATACGTAAACAAAGATGTTGTAATTGATAAAAATGGGAAAAAAATTATTTTTGTTATGAATGAAGAGAAAAAATTGGAACAGAGGGAAGTGAAAATCGGACTTCGTAATGATTTAGAAGTAGAAATAGTTGACGGCATAAATGAAGGAGAAACTATAGCTACAGATAATTTATCAAGATTACGGCCAGGATTAGAGATTCAAATAGAAAGTGAAACAGGTGATAACGCATGAATATCACTAGATTTTCAATAAAAAAACCTATTGGAATTTCAATGATTTTTGCATTAATTGTTGTTTTGGGTATGGTAAGTTTTTTAAAAATCGGTGTCGAACTGCTTCCAGAAGTTGATTCTCCTTATATAAGTGTAATCGTAAGCTATCCTGGTGCTAGTACCGAGTCTGTTGAACAGCAGGTTACAAAACCTGTAGAAGATGTTTTGTCATCTATTTCTCATTTTAAGCAGGTGCGTTCGGCAACACGACCTGGCAGGGCTGAAATTTTTGTTGAACTTGATAGCAGCGCTGATGCGGATCTGGTTGCAATAGAGGCCACCAAGAAAGTAAGTACAATTCGTAAAAGTTTACCCGACGATATTGATGAACCAGTCGTACTTAAACGATCATCAGATGAATATCCAATTATGGAAATTGCTGTTACAGCACCCTATGAAGCTTCCGATATTTATTCAATGGCCGAAAATACTTTTGCGGAGAGATTGCAGCGATCTTCTGGTGTAGCCGATATACAACTGAGTGGCGGTCGCGAAAAAGAAATAGCTATAGATGTGGATAAAGAGCGTCTAAATTACTATGGCTTAACTTTAAAAGATGTGATTCAATCTGTAAAAGATGAGAATATTTTGGTTTCTGCCGGCTCTGTATATTCTAATATAAAACAAACTACGGTTAGATTAGATGCGCAGTATTCATCGCTAAAAGAAATTGAAAACATACATATTATTACCAGTAATGGTGATTACGTTGATTTAAAAGATATTGCGCTTGTTCAAGCTCGAGACAAACGTGCGGCGACATATAGCCGTGTTGATGGCAATGATGCAGTGTCTATTGAAGTTTACAAAGCAAGTGGTGCGAATATTGTCAATGCAGCCGATAATATATTGCTTCAATTAGAAAAATTGAAGACTGAATATCCAGATTATATTTTTACTGTTATTTATGATCAGTCTGATTTTGTAAGAAATTCTTTGAAAAACACGTTGTATACATTACTAGAAGGGCTTTTTACAACAGGGTTAGTGTTATATTTATTTCTGCGCGGGTGGAAATCTTCGGCTGCAGTCATGATCGCCATTCCTGTTTCGCTTATTGCTACATTTTTTTTAATGTATTTGGCCGGGTTTACGTTTAATATGATGTCGTTAATGGGGATGGCGCTATGTATTGGCATTTTAGTAGATGATTCTATAGTAGTGTTAGAAAATATACATCGTTATATCGATGAAGGATATGCAGCGGAAGTTGCAGCAGAACATGGACGCAATGAAATTGGTATGGCTGCCATAGCAATGACTCTGTGCGATATAGTGGTGTTTCTACCCATAGCTTTTATGGAAAGCTCCACCGGTCAGTTCTTTAAACAATTTGGTTTAACAATAGTTTTTGCAACTTTAATGTCCTTAATTGTCTCATTTACGTTAACACCTATGATGGCTTCAAAATTTTATGCTCAAGGTATAAAATTGCCGAAGGGTAAAATATGGAGTTTGTTAGATAAAGTAGAAGTTGAAACCATCATAGGTTATGAAAAAATATTAAAAAAATGTTTGTTACATCCGAAAAAGGTTTTAATCACAGTTGGATTATTTTTTATTGTTGCGGTTTCACTTGTTCCTGCAGGAATTGTTGGTTCAGAATATATGCCTAGAACAGATGAGAGCGCAATCCAGGTAAATATTGAATTGCCAATAGGATACAATGCAGAACAAACAAATGAAGTTTTACTTTTGTTTGATGAGTATCTATTGAATGTTCCGGAAATAAAACATTATTTATCTAATGTTACTACAACAGAAAGTAATGGTAAAATATCTATTGCTTTGTATAATCGTAGAGAACGCGGCAAAAATGTTTGGCAAGTTGCTGATGATATACGTAGCTTTGCAAAAAAAAATCTTGGCGATGTAAAAATACGTGTTAATGAAATTCAATCATCGGTAACAGGTGTTTCTGGTGGCAGAACTTTAGTCAGATCTCCTATTCAAATAGAACTTAAAGGCAGTGATATGGATTTATTAATAAAAGAATCCGAAAAAGTTCAGAAAATTTTTCAAGAAACTTCTGGAATCAAGGATATAAAAAGTTCTTACATAGAAGGTGTACCTGAGCTTAAAGTTACAGCCGACCGTGATAAGCTAAAATTTTATGGAGCGAGTCTCGCTAATGTTGTGAAGTCTTTTTCAGCAGCGGTAGCAGGAAAAACTGCTGGAGTTTTAGCAAATGATACTAATAATAGAGGCCATGATACAGATATTATTGTTAAATTTAAGGGCAGTGATTGTTTTTTTGTTGATGATATAAAAAGAATACCGGTGCCTGCTAAAAAAGGCAGTGTTTATTTGGGCGATGTGGCTAATGTTAAAGAAAGTGTTGGTCCGATAACTATTAGACGTGTTAATAAAGAACGAATAATAAATATACAGAGTAATTTAACAGAACGACCCTTGAATGAAGTTTTACAAGAATTAAATGATAAACTTGTTCAAAGTAATTTGCGCTGTGCTTATGAATTTACTGGACAGGCAACAAGCATGAATGATTCGTTTAAAGATATGGCGATGGCACTATCAATGTCGCTCTTACTTATATATCTATTGCTGGCTGTACTATATGAATCTGTTTTCACGCCGTTAATAAGGATGTTTTCACTGCCATTAGGTGTTATAGGAGCAATTATTTGTCTTTTTATAACTGGTAATACAATAAATTTATATTCATTAATTGGTATTTTGGTTATGGACGGCTTAGTGGCTAAAAATGGTACTCTTTTGCTTGATTACACTCTTACCTTGATGCATCAAGGTAAGAGTGCACTTGATTCTGTTATAGAGGCGGGGAAGGTTAGGTTAAAACCAATTTTTATGACAGCATTGACCATGGTTGTTGGTATGATGCCTACAGCGCTTGCTATGACAGAAGGGTCGGAAACCCGAGTTAGCATGGCTTGGGTTATCATTGGTGGTATGATAACATCAACAGTTTTTACTTTAATAGTGATTCCTATAATATTTTTGTGGATACAAAAACATTACCCTAATAAGATATGATGCAGATTTGATAGTATGTGTTGAAAAACAGATGTATTTATATTATAATTAATTGAATTAAATATTTCGTAAATTAGGTGATGAAAATCTTAATAGAGAAGTTGGGTGTAAATCCCACACGATCCCGTCGCTGTAAAAGTGAGCTTGTTCAAAATATGCCACTGGAATTTATCTGGGAAGGTTTGGACAAGCGGTGAACTTAAGTCAGAAGAACTGCCTGATGATTTCGTTACTACTGCGTGAGACAGTTAGGTAATGTGGCGGTTTTTCTATTGTAGTCAAGCTGTTCTATGCCTTTTGCCCTCAGCAGGAGGCATTTTTATTTTCATCAGCCGATTGCAAATAAATGCAAAGTACTGTGCGACCATACGGAATGGGTACAGAAAACGCCTTTATTTCAATAACAAAAAAGTTGTGGAAGGAAGTAGAGTATCTTGAGGAAAAGCTTTAGTAAAAGTGTATTGATGGTAGCACTTATAACAAACAGTGCCATTTTTGGTGGGACTGTGGTATGTGCGGAGGAACCTAATCAGGCATTCACACTTGATCCAATGGTGGTAACTGCAACTAGGTATGCAAAAAGAGACGTCGATGTTCCGGCAAGTACAACAGTATTAACAGGCCAAGAACTAAAAGATACCGGCGCCAACAATTTAGGTGTTGCTTTATCGAAGGTGCCAGGGGTCGCATATAAGCAATTTGGACCGGCAGGAGCATCTATGGGGACAATGATTAATGAAGTTAATATTCGTGGTATAAGCAACGGCACATTAATTTTGGTCAATGGCAATCCTGTATCTTGGCGTGGAAAATATAATCTTGATGCAATTGCTGTTGATAATATAGAACGTGTGGAGATTGTTAAAACCGGCGGTTCTGTTCTTTATGGTAGTGAAGCTATGGGAGGCGTCATTAATATAATTTTAAAGAAAAAAGGAGCCAATGCAGTTGGTGTTGGCTTTGGTAATAAAGGTCAGCAAAATTATAGTGCTTCTGTAGGCAATGAAAAATTTTCAGTAGGATATAGCCTTGAGAAATTTGGGAAAGTTACCGGGCTTTCTGAAAGCGATATAGATTCTGATAATTTTAAAGGATCGACAAGAACAGATGTTGATAATGTAGAAAAAAATAATATTTTGCTAGGATATAATATAACAGATAATCTTAATTTTTCGTATAACTATTTTGAGACAAAAGTTGACTATAATAGATTTGTAGATGGTGTTAAGACGACCTCGTCAGGTATTATAGTGGGGGATCAATTTAATGGCAGGACTTATACTTCAAAACAACATACAACACAATTAAATTATAATGACAATAATATAAAAGCGAGTCTTTATTTTAACCAGGCTGATATTTTAGCTAATGGTCCTACTTATATTACTAATAAGGGGGAAAAGAGCTTTTCTCAGTATAATACTAAAGAAAGAAATCGTACTTACGGAACCGATGTGCAAAAAAATTGGAATATGGGGGAGAAAGCCAAAGCAATTTTAGGGATGACTTATCAAAGAGAGTTTTATGATAAATCTCTTTTTACTAAAGATGATGATTATGCCCGTAATAATTGGGGCGTTTATGGGCAGTGGGAACAGGCCTTTAATGAGAAAAACACCTTTATTATAGGAGCTCGTGAAACATGGACAACAGGGGCCCCGGGAGGACAAAATTACAGCAATTTTAGTGCCGCAGGACAGTATATACATAAACTTGATCAAAATCAAAGTTTATATGCTGCGGTGACGCAATCATTCATCATGCCGACATATGCACAAATGTATGGAGCTAGCGATAAAGCTATTCCTAATCCTAATTTGAAAGCTCAGACAGGGACAAATTATGAAATTGGCTGGAAAAAAATTTCTGATATGCATAGTTGGAAAGCCGCACTTTACCATATAGATATAACTGACAATATTTCAGCTACTTGGACTAAGAATAAAGCGGAATATACTTATACAAATGAAGATTTTAAGAACACAGGATTAGAATTTACTTGTGATATTGCTGGGAAAGACGGCTTTTCATATAACTGGGGTGTCAATTATGGAGACCCAAAAGTAAAGGGGACGAAGAAACCTTATTGGGATAGAAAATTTGGTAGAGTTCAATTAAATGGCGGCATTACTTATAGCCAGAATAAATGGAGAAGCAATTTAACTGCCAGCTATTTAGCTGAACGCGTTGGTACACCTAGCTCGGCTCATTCGGAGAGGATTAAACCGTACTTGCTTACCTCTTTAACCACAACATATCAAATGGATAAAAATAGCGATATTACTTTAACTATGGATAACGTATTAAATCGTAAAGATAATTTGAGTCATTCCGGTGGTTCGGCGTATTATGCAACGCCTTTTAATTTCTTATTAAGTTACAACTATAAATTCTGAATCTTAGGCGGCACTGTGTGCCGCCTATATCCCTTATTTTAACTTTGAAAACACAAAGCAGATTGTTTTTAAAATAAATTTACTGCAAAATAGATGGATTGTTTATCAGGAGGCTGTTATGACGAAAACTATCATTGAACTAAAAAATTTATCAATTGGTTACGGAAATAAAAGCGTACTGCAAAACGTAAATGCAAAGATAAATAAAGGTGAGATTGTGGGTATCATTGGTTGTAATGGCGCCGGCAAAAGCACCCTTTTAAAAACTATTCGCGGTCTTTTACCTAAACAAAGCGGTGAAATTTTGTATTTTGGAAGAACATTAGAAAGCTTTGCAGAAAAAGAGCTGGCAAGAGAAGTTGCTTATTTGCAGCAGAATGTAGAGGTTGGGTTTGGTTATACAGGCAAAGATATAGTACTTGCCGGACGTTATCCATATATGAAATGGTGGAAGGGCGAGAGCATAGCTGATGAAGAATTAGCATTAAAATGTATGGAGTACACAGGTACCGAGGAATTAGCAGAGCGACCTGTAAACGAGGTTTCGGGAGGACAGAAGCAACGCATTTTGTTGGCTAAGGTTTTAGCACAGCAAACTCCTATTTTATTTTTGGATGAGCCAACAACTGGCTTGGATATGGTTTATCAGGAAGAAATTTTCAGATTTAGCAGGTCATTGGCTGAAATGGGCAAGACTATTCTCATGGTAGTGCATGAATTGAATTTAGCTGCTAAATATTGCAGCAGAATAATTTTATTAGGAGAAGGTACTGTTATTGCTGATGAAGCACCGGACAATGTATTTACTGAGGAAGTACTAAGCAAAGCTTATAATGCCCCTGTTCGGGTTATCCGAAGTCACGCTACTAATGAAATAATAGAGATAAGCACAAAAGAGGACAGCAGCAGATCCAAACGCGACAAAGAATTATTGGAGCTTATTTGCGGTAAAGCTCATATATGTTAAAAAGAATTTTTCTGCTAGCAGCAGTTTATATTTTTATGTTTATACAGACTGTGGTTGCAAATGGTATAAATTTAGAAACTGTTTACCCTTATAGTTTGGATCATGAAAATACTGGCAAAACTATTGGTAATTCTACAAACCCACTTTTTATAAATATCGAAAGTCATGATTTTTCTGATGCACAGGATGTTGATGTAGAAATTATTTTGCCCCAAGGATTACTTTTTAACGAAGATGTTAATTGGCAGGAGATAAAAACAGATACAGGTATTATCATTAACAGAAAGTGGATACTCCCTGCTGATTATGGACAGAACTTTGATTTGATTTATTTAAGGGCGAGTGAAAGTTTAGCAGAAGGGCAACATAATATTACTGTGCATGTTAGAGGTAAAAACTGGCAAAAGAGCAATATTATAAATTTTACTCATGAATTTGGAGCAAAAGAGATATTTGGGATAAAACAACAAGAAATACAGTATGATAAATCTAAATTTAATTGGTATATTCAATCTATTACTTTACCTGTAGATAATTTAGGCAATAAAGATGACCGGATACAAGATAATACTATATATATTAAGGATACTGCATTGGAATCCTTTCGAAATAGAATGACTGGAGATGGAGCAACAAACTGGGCTGCGGTTTTTAATCACCCTGCAACACATATGCTTTTAGAGATGCGTAATCCGCAACAGGATACGAGAATATTGAAATTTAAGGCAGAACTTATAGATAAATCAACTGGTGAAACTGCTGTTGGATTGTGCACTGCCAGTCAAAGTGATAATGAAACAGAACATGGTTGGGCCGGGCAGTCAGGAAGTGAAGATGCATCTACAGCAATGATTTCGTTAGAGGGGAAAAAAAGCCAGACTTTTATTCTTCCGTTATATATAGATTATTTTCGCGCTGTTGAAGGTGAATATAATCTTCGTGTAACTGTTCTTGGCAGTGGACAGGAAAAAATACAAGAGATTCCTATAAATATTGCTAAAAAACGGAGCATGGGCTTATTCGCCGTAACATTTGCATTTTTTTGTTTTATTTTAGTGTGCTTGACTGTTAGAAAATTAAAAAAATGCATTGTAAATATTGGAGCTAAAGGTGCGATTACGATTGCCTTATTTGCTGCTGTAGCTTTTGGCAGTATTGTTGTGCCTACAACTTTACTTGGTGATTTGCTACATGTGTTTTTAGGACCTTTTTCTGGACTGGTCACAGGAGTTTTAAACGGGGTTTTGTTATATCTTTTAGTGATGTCCTTGCTTGTTATTTATAGAAAACCAGGAATAGTAGCTCTTATGTTCTTGTTAAAATGGATGTTAGCGGGGCTTATGTTTGGTAAATTTACTCCTCTAGGTGTATTAAGTTATATGGTTTATATTGTTGTGCTGGAAAGTACGTTGTATATCATAGGCTTTTATAGAAAAAAAGAATTGACTTCCATTTATATTTTTTTCGTTTCGTTAATTATTGGTGTTGCAGACGCTTTTATAACTATGATTAATTTAGAACAGTTAATGTTTTTTTATAGGTTATATTATGCTGATTGGTATATCGGCCTTTATATGTTGATTAATGGGGTGCTTTATAGCAGTATTGGTTCCTGGTTTGGCTATAAGGCTGGAATAAAATTACAGCAGGTTATGGGGGAATGATATGCTGAAAATAGAGAATGTATCTTATCGTTATAAAACACGTGAATTCCCTACGTTGAAACATTTATCGCTTGATGTGGCAGACGGAGAAATGTTGCTTTTGGCGGGTAGGAGCGGTTGTGGAAAATCTACGCTCATAAAAGCGATCAGCGGTCTTTTAGGCACTGTCGGTGCGGGAGAATTTGCTGGGAAAATTTATTTGGATAACCGGGATGCTGCGGAAATGAAACCAGAAGATATTGGCATATTGGTGGGTACAGTTTATCAATCACCGGATGATCAGCTTTTTGCAATGAATGTTGCTGATGAAGTTGGATTTGCGCTTGAAAACCAAGGATTGGATGACGATATAATTGAACGCGAAGTGAAAAAGGTTTTGGAACGCGTTGGACTTGCTGGTTTTGAAGGAAACAGTATCCACACATTGTCTGGTGGACAAAGACAGCGACTGGCTTTAGCTTCAGTACTTATTACAAAACCCAAGCTTCTAGTTTTAGATGAGCCAGTGAGTCAGATGAATCCTCAAGGAGTAGAGGATTTTCTGCAGTTACTAGAGTCATTAAACTATAAAGATGGTATAACTATTATTGTAGTTGAACATCGTGTAAATGAGCTTGCAAAATATTTTCCGCGTCTGGCGGTTATGTTTGACGGTGAATTTATTTACGATGGCCCAATTAAATTAGCCTGGGGAAAGATTGGTTCCGCAGAACAATATGGTTTACGTGAACCTCAAAAGATTAAATTGTGTAGAGCTTTGCACTTGTCGAATTTAGTAGATGAAACAAAAAAAGTTGTTTCTATGATTCAAGATGAATGTAGTATAGATATACCGTGCGAACATAAAAAACTAAAAAAAAATTATGGCGAGCCTATTTTAACAGGGGCAGACGTCTTGTACAGCTATCCGGGATCTGCAGTTGATACGCTACATGGAATAAATTTTGAACTTTATAGAGGTGAAGTTGTAGCGTTGATGGGGTTTAACGGCGCAGGTAAGAGCACTTTAATGAACTTAATCAGTGGACTGACAGAGCTATCATCCGGTAGGTTGCAGTTTTTGGGAGGATCAGTCAGTGAACATGCACATGAGATAGGCTATCTGCGTCAGGAACCTGATTTAATGTTATTAGCTGACAGTGTATGGGAGGAATTAACCTGGAAAAATAAAAAAGTAGAAAAAAA
>CAYVGQ010000033.1:0-1964 GCA_964450295.1 uncultured Phascolarctobacterium sp.
CGCGAAGGCTATCCTGAAATTGGCCTCTACTGGGAAAAAGCAGCTTTTGAGGAAGCAGAACATGCATCTAAATTTGCAGAACTGCTCGGCGAAGTTGTTACCGAATCCACTGAAAAGAACTTGGAAATGCGTGTAGAAGCTGAAAACGGCGCCACCGCCGGTAAATTTGACCTTGCTTGCCGTGCTAAAGCAGCCGGATTGGATGCTATCCATGATACTGTTCACGAAATGGCAAAAGACGAAGCTCGTCATGGTAAAGCTTTTGAAGGTCTCCTGAAACGCTATTTTAACAAATAAGAATAAAACCTCTCTCTCACTAGCTAAAAGCAATAGCTCCTGTTTTCGATGGAAACAGGAGCTATTGCTTTTTAGCGACATGTTTTTATAAATTTTTATTTATTTCTTTTTATCCTTCTGATTTTTTACAGCCAAATCGTTTGCGTTGGCAGTGGGCACCCACTGCCGTAAAAGGGCGGTACAAGCTGCCGCATAGCTACCGGCACTGCCAAACCCACCCGCATATGCGTCCTGATTATATACTGTCAGAATCTCGATATCGTCATAATAAATAGTCGCACTGCCGCCATTGTCATAAACAATGAAGCGATATGGATCGATATGCCCTTTATCGCGTTCACGAACACAGTATAAGCCACCTGCCAACATATATGCTCGGTATTCCGGACGGTTTTTCCCAATGGTCTGCGTAAGATTAAATTTCCAATCGTCTTCATATACGACAGCCGTACTATCTTCATTCAAATTAATCTCCGGCAGTATTTTTAATGCCTTAATCTGCTTCATGACACGTTTCAAGCGTTCTTCCGGTTCGGGATGGCTGGAGAAAATACCGTAGCCCGGATTTCCCTGTTCTTTAGACAAATCTTCCAGTTTATTGATTGTCAGCAACACACTGTACGGGTTATAACCTGCCGCTACGCACAGCTCAAAACCGCCCTTGTCGGCGCCGCGTTCATCCGTTCTGCTATAACCTGCCGCCAAAGCCTGCGTTGCCAGCCCTGCTATTCCCAAATCGCCTTTAGTGACAACAGCAAAGGCCAATGTCGTTAAAAGTTGTTTTTCAATCTGATGCACGGTATGTTTTTTCACCACATGCGTTATCTCGTGCCCCAAAACTCCCGCCAGCTCCGCATCGGAAGGCATATAATCAATCAGGCCTTTAAAAACGTAAATAAATCCGCCCGGACAGGCCAGTGCATTGACCTCGTCACTATTGAGCACTTTAAAAGAATAGTCTAAATCCTGACGCGAGCTGACTTTTACCAGTCTCTGACCAATCCGGTTTACTCGTTCCTGTAAAGCATAATCCTGCACGACACCATATTTTGCTTCCAACTGCATAGCCGTCTGCCGTCCCATTTCTATTTCTTGTTCCTTGCTGATCAACCCGGCCTCTGCCGGCGGCGTCACGCCAAAACTGCAACACAGTACAAAGACCAGCATTAAAATTAATTTCTTCATTTTATTTCCTCCCATACTTTACTACAGAAATATAACCCGCAAATATACTTTATAATATTCTACATTTTTTACTGTTTCCCTTTAATTTACTACCGGTAAGGTGCTATAATAAGATACAAAAGTTGTATTAGGAGGTTTACGCTACATGAATATTCATAAAGTTACTTTAGCGGCGCTACTAATTGCCGTCGGCACGCTTAGCGCCCATCTTATTTACATCCCGGCGGGAGTCTCCAAATGCTTTCCGGTGCAGCACGCAATTAACGTTCTAACGGCGGTCATTCTTGGCCCCGGCTATGCTGCGGCAGTGGCCTTTGTAATATCCTGCCTACGTAATATGTTCGGTACCGGTTCGCTGCTGGCTTTCCCGGGCAGTATGATCGGCGCCTTTCTATCCGGCCTTTTGTATCTTCGCTACGGTACAATTAAATCCGCCATGGTCGGCGAAATTTTTGGAACCGGTGTTCTCGGAGGTTTTGTCG
>CAYVGQ010000033.1:1974-8658 GCA_964450295.1 uncultured Phascolarctobacterium sp.
TTACTGGGCAGTCAAGCCGTTGCCTGGTTTTTTATACCGCCGTTTTTAATCAGCACCATCGGTGGCAGTATCATTGCCGGACTTATTGTCAGAAGCGGCGTTCTCACCTACGCTCTGCCCCGATTTTTTACTCATAAAGAACATGATAAACTTTTATGAATATTGATGCTATGCTTTCGCAAGTTTTATATTGTATGAGCGGCTTTCTTTTCGGTATTTTTGCATCCCGCTTCAGTATTATCAGTTGGCGCGCTTTACTGGCACGACCGCCGCTAATTAACTGCGTACCTTATATCTTGTTTATCCTGGCAGCATTTACACTTTTTCCCTTCTGGTTTATCACCCGTACCGAAGCCGGCGGTTTTATTTATTATGCAACGCTGCTTTTTTTCTTTAGTAAAGGCTACCGCGCAATTAAGAAAGGATAACCCCTACCATGTTAGAAAAAGATTTACTTACCAAGGCTACTGCGACTGTTACCTGCGATTCCTGCGGTCACAGCGCTCAGATTCATCCCAAGCTGCCCGATAAGTATGTACAGCCGATGTCGGAAATTTTTAAAGTGTTGGGTGATCCTACCCGCATTAGGATTTTAGAATTGCTCTCCCATGAAGATATGTGCGTCAGCAATATTGCTGAAATGCTGGAGATGACTCATTCGGCTATTTCTCACCAACTGCGCTTATTGCGCCACGCTCAACTGGTAAAATTTGCCAAGGTTGGTAAAGAAGTTATCTATTCTCTGGACGACGAACATGTTTTAACGCTGTTCGCCCAGGCTTTAGACCATGTAAAACATAAAATTTAACTGTAAAATATAAAAGCCGGCTTCTTTAAAGAAACCGGCTTTAGCTTATGTTTGCGCAAAAAAATGGTGATCCACCCGCGACTCGAACGCGGGACACCCTGATTAAAAGTCAGGTGCTCTACCGACTGAGCTAGTGGATCACATAGTCGCCAAGCTTCAAGCAAACTCGACAACGATATAATTATAACTATCTTTAAGATTTCTGTCAAGAAATAATTTAAAACTTTCTTTTTTTAAAATAAAACCCGTCGGAGCGATACTCGACGGGTTTTTAACTTACAGTATTTTTTTCAAAACAATAGTTTGCTCACGTTCGGGGCCAACAGAAACAATACCCAATTCGACACCGGCAACCTCGCTTATGCGGTTCAGATAAGTTTTTGCCTGCGCCGGCAATTCATCAAAGCTACGGATAGCCGTAATATCGGTCATCCAGCCGTCAAACTCTTCAAATACCGGCTCCACTTTAGCCAGTTGCTTCAAACTGGCCGGAATTTGTTTAATCTCCTGCCCGTCGATTTTATAGCCGACGCACATTTTGATCTTGGACATATTATCAAGAATATCCAAACGAGTTACAGCCAAATAATCCAAACTGTTCAAACGCGCGGAATATTTTAGCATAAAGGTATCAAGCCAACCACAACGGCGCGGACGTCCGGTAACGGTGCCGTATTCGTGACCTGTTTCACGGATCTGATGTCCGGGTCCGTCGCTATCCAGCAGCTCAGTAACAAACGGGCCTTCACCGACGCGAGTAGTATAGGCTTTAACTACCCCGACAACATGGTCGATATAACGAGGGCCGATGCCACTACCCGTGCTGGCATTACCGGCAGTAGGATTAGAGCTGGTGACATAGGGGTAAGTGCCGTGATCAATGTCAAGGAATGTCGCCTGCGCACCTTCAAACAATACATTTTTGCCGGTTTCAAAAAGTTCTTCTAAAACAACGCCGGTATCGGCAACATAAGGACGCAGTTTCTCAGCATAAGCCAAAAATTCCTTCAGCATGCTTTCATAATCAAAAGGCTCAGCCCCATAAATTTTAGTAATGATAGCATTTTTAGCTTCCAAATTGCTCTTCAGCTTTTCGGCAAAAATCTCAGCATCCATTAAATCACAGATACGGATACCTGTTCGCGCAACCTTATCCATATAGCAAGGACCTATACCGCCTTTAGTCGTGCCAATCTTATTGCCGCCCAAAGCCACTTCCTGCAATTCGTCCAAACGTGCATGATAAGGCAGCACTACATGTGCACGGTCAGAAATAACCAAATTCTCACAGCCAATTCCTTTAGCCTGCATATCAGCAATTTCGTGCAGCACTACACCCGGATTGATAACAACGCCGTTACCCAGTATATTGGTCTTATCATGGTACAAAACGCCGGAAGGCAGCAAACGTAGCTTGTAGGATACATCATTTACGACTACCGTATGCCCTGCGTTTGATCCACCGGAATAACGTACAACAGCATCAGCTTTCTGTGCTAAATAATCAACAATCTTACCTTTACCTTCATCGCCCCACTGGGAGCCAATTACTACAACAGATGACATGTTAGCATCTCCTTATCTAAAATCATAGTCCAAAACGTGACATAATCAAATCTACATGACGTAACATGGGCTTAGGGTCAAAACAACCTTCGATTTCTTCCGGGGAAAGATATTTTTTAATATCTTCATCTCTTGCCACATTTGTTTTAAAGTCAGCTCCTTCCAACCAGCGCGCCATCGCATTACGCTGTACCCATTGGTAAGCATCTTCGCGCAGCACGCCTTTGCTGACCAAAGCGAGCAAGATATTTTGACTAAAAATCAAGCCGCCGGTCTTATTCAAGTTCGCCAGCATGGCATCCGGATAAACCAGTAATTTATCGATAATATTGGTGAATTTACGCAACATATGATCCAAAGCAATCGTGGCGTCCGGCAAAATCACACGTTCTACTGAAGAATGCGAAATATCGCGTTCGTGCCACAGAGTTATGTCTTCCAGTGCAGCGATTGCATAACCGCGTAGCAGACGCGCCATACCGGAAATTTTCTCGCAGGTTATGGGGTTACGTTTATGCGGCATAGCCGAAGAACCCTTCTGTCCGGGAGCAAAATATTCCTCTGCCTCACGAATATCCGTACGCTGAAGGTTACGAATCTCCGTAGCCATTTTATCAAGAGAGGAACCGATAATCGCCAGCGTTGTCAGAAAATCAGCATGACGATCACGCTGAATAACCTGCGTGGACAAACGAGCAGCTTTGATGCCTAGTTTTTCACAGACATACTCTTCTACAAAAGGATCGATATTGGAATAAGTACCTACGGCTCCAGAAAGTTTGCCGACGGCAATAAAATCACGTGCTTGCTGCAAACGCTCTATGTTGCGCTCTGTCTCGTCCATCCACAAAGCAAACTTCAGACCAAAGGTCATCGGTTCGGCATGAATACCATGAGTCCGTCCAATCATTATCGTATGTTTATGTTCGGCGGCACGACGTTTCAAAACTTTATGAAATTTTTCCAAAAGGCTTAGCAAAAGATCTGCCGACTGTTTCATAATCACGCCTAATGCAGTATCTTTAACATCGCTGGAAGTCAGCCCTTTATGGATATATTTGGAGGCATCACCCACATATTCGGCCACATTGGTTAGAAAAGCGATTACGTCATGGTTGGTGACAGCTTCGATTTCTTTAATGCGCTCAATGCGAAAGTCTGCTTTCGTTTGAATGTCTTTCAAGGCATCATCGGGTACAATGCCCAGCTTGTTCATGGCCTCACAGGCCAGAATCTCCACCCGAAGCATTGTTCGGAATTCATTTTCTAACGTCCAAATATGCCCCATCTCAGGATGAGTATAACGTTCGATCATTTTTGTTGCCCCCCGTGTAATCGGTGTTTTTTTGCAATAAGAATAGGAAGAAAGCCTACTTGCGTTCTTCCTCTCTATAAATGAACTTTTTATCCTCTTCTATCATAACATTTTCAGCCCTCAATCGCAAGACCGACGAACATTTTTTGCAATGCTATTTGAAACCTTCGGAAAAATACAAGCAGTGCTAAAGGCATCCGGAGGGGCTTTAGCACTGCTTGTATAAAATTTTATTTTTAATTTTGACTTAAGTTTGCCTCTAAAACAATTGCTATTCCTTGCGTTTGCTGAGTCCCACAAATTTAGTAAATTGTTTGTGAAAGAATAATTTGATTGTGTCGACAGGACCATTACGGTGCTTTGCGATAATCAGTTCCGTAATGTTCCTATTCTCTGTCTCAGGGTTATAATAATCTTCGCGATACAAGAAAGCAACAATGTCCGCATCCTGCTCCAAAGAACCGGATTCACGCAGGTCCGAAAGCATCGGTCGTTTTACCTGACGCGCTTCAACACTACGGCTTAACTGCGACAAAGCAATAACAGGCACGTTAAGCTCACGCGCCAGGGCTTTTAAGGAACGCGATATTTCGGAGACCTCTTGCTGACGATCGCCGCTGCTATTTTTTTTCCCACTGCCCTGCATCAGCTGCAAATAATCCACTACGATCAAATCCAGACCATGTTCTGCTTTCAAGCGGCGTGCGCGCGAACGCATATCCATAGCGGTAATGCCTGCGGTATCGTCAATATAAATTTGGGCGTTAGAAAGGGCATCAGCCGTATTAATCAGTGTCGCCCAATCTTCGTCCCGTAGCTCGCCGATACGCAGACGCTGCGAATCAATATTGGCTTCGGCGCAGAGCATACGCTGCACAAGTTGCTCCTTGCTCATTTCCAAACTAAAAAAAGCGACTGTCTTCGGTCCTGTACCCAACTTTTTCCCCGAACGAAGAGCCACATTTTGCACTACGTTCAGCGCCAAAGCCGTTTTACCCATGGAAGGACGTGCGGCCAAAATAATAAAATCACTGCCGTGCAATCCGGAAGTTAGATTATCAAAATCCTCAAATCCTGTCGGTATACCGGTAATGCCATTTTTATTAGCCATCAATGCTTCGATATTCTTGAAGGAATCCAGCACAATTTCGTTGATTGGCGCAAAATCCGCCGTTTTTTTACGGTTGGAAATTTCCAAAATCTTACTTTCGGCGCTGTCGATGATATTTTTGACATCGTCGCTGGCATCGTAGCCCATGGAAGCTATCTGCGTCGATACCGTTACCAGCTGACGCAGAATCGATTTTTCTTCAATGATACTCGCATGATAGACTACATTTGCAGCTGTTGGAACGGTATTAGCCAACGAAGTAATATAGGCAATACCGCCAACATCCTCCAGCTTACCGTCGCGCTTCAAAATTTCCGTCACCGTAATCATATCCACGGCTTCATTTTTATTATAAAGTTCCATCATCGCGCCAAAAATAACGCGGTGCGCCTCACGGTAAAAGTCGCTGTCTCTCAGAATTTCCATCACCTTAGGGATAGCTTCTTTTTCGATCAGCATAGCGCCCAACACTGACTGCTCGGCCTCTATATTCTGCGGTGGTATTCTGTCCTGCATAACCTTACCCGTCTTTCGCTTATTCTGCTTCCACTACTACGGCAAACTCGGCAGCAATTTCAGGATGCAATTTTGCTACTGCCATGTAGCGTCCCAAGCCTTTAACCGCTGTTTTCAATTCAATTTTACGGCGGTCTATCTCCAGGCCGGTCTGCTTAATCAAGGCTTCAGCCACATCCTTAGAAGCAACGGAGCCAAACATTTTACCGTTCTCACCTACGCGGACTTTTAAAGAAACCGTAACTTTTTCAATCTGAGCTGCCAAAACTGTAGCTTCGTCTTTTCTCTGAGCAGCACGATGCGCTGCGTTCTTCTGATCCTGTTTCGCTTGGTTCAAATTAGCGGCGCTGGCTTCTTTAGCCAGTTTGCGTGGCAACAGGTAATTACGACCATAGCCCTCTGCTGTTTCGACGATATCGCCTTTTTTACCTAAATTTTTAACATCTTGCAGTAAGATCACTTTCATTGTTTTCAATCTCCTCTAACTGTTTTTTTGCCAAAGAGATAATCTGCGGAATAATATCCACAGCCCTCTTTTTATTAAGCTGTACACCGGCCACGGTCTGATGACCGCCGCCGCCCAACTCTTCCATTATAATCTGCACATTGACAGTACCGTCGCTACGGGCACTTACCCCCAAAGAACCGTCCGTGTATTCGACGATGACGGCACTGACATAAATACCACTGATAGAAACCATGGTATCGGCTGTTTGCGCTGCAATAACCGAAGATTTTGCTTCCTTCGGCGCATTTTCATAAATGGTAATAACTAGGCCCGGTTCCGGGCTCTTTGCTTCAGCAATCAATTTTGAACGAATCTGGAAAGTTTCCATGTCATCTTTGAACAGTTGCCGAACCAGCGTTGGGTCTGCACCGCTACGGCGCAGCAAAGCCGCCGCCTCAAAAGTACGTTCGCCGGTTTGGACGGCAAAATTCTTCGTATCGACAAGAATACCGGCATAAAGAGCCGTTGCTTCCCCTTTAGTAAATTCTAATCTGTCGTTAAAATAACCAACCAGTTCTGTTACCAACTCGCTGGTAGAAGAAGACGAAGGTTCCATATATTGCAACACAGTTTCTTGAATAACGTCTTCCGCACGGCGGTGATGATCGATAATAATTCTTCTATGGAGTGCTTCCATAACTTCCTTACTGGCGCAGAGCATCGGGCGGTGATGGTCTACCAAAAACAAAAGACTGCCCTGAGAAATATGCGTCATCGCTTCCGGCCCCTCTATCATCAGCTTCAAATACTGCTCGTCGTCCTGACTCAGCTTCAACTCATCACGCTGCAGCATTTCCTGAATCTTGACCAACGCATCACTTTTCCCACTGATTACAATATAAGTCTCTTTCTGTAACGAT
>CAYVGQ010000033.1:8668-9946 GCA_964450295.1 uncultured Phascolarctobacterium sp.
ATAAGGCCATTTTAGCTACGCCGATAGCACTGCCGATAGAATCAAAATCTTCCATCATATGCCCCATAACAAAAACTTTGTCTGCCGCCACAATCTGTTCGTGGATAGTATGTGCCACGATTCTGGCACGCACACGAGTACTTTTGGCCGTAACAGCAGTAGTACCACCGAAGAACTGTGTGCCGCCGTCCACGGCAACAACCACCTGATCGCCACCGCGCCCCAGCGCCAAATCCAGTGCTTTCGCCGCATTTTGGCTCAGTTCTTCCAAATTATCGCCTTCACAGGCGATACCGATACTGATCGTTGGCATAATTTTATTACCAACATGGATCTCGCGGATACTGTCCAGCACAGGAAACTTCTGTTCCATTAAATCACGCAGAACCGCCTGATTAAAACCGATTAAGCCCAACTCTTTATTCGAACGGCAGATAAAACCATTTTCTTCCTCGGCCCATTTGCTCAAAACCTCGTTCACCTCGCCACTGATATTTGCGCGAGTCGTTTCACTCATGCCCTTCATAACATCTTCATAGTTATCAAAACGAACATAAGCCAAACAGAGTTTTTCGTTTTCATATTTCTGACGCATAAGCTCAAAATCAGTAACATCACGCAGATAAAGCATTAGGCCGATACTTTTTTTATCACCTTTTTCCAAAGTTTGGATGCGGCAATGCTTTAGATTGTAGTAGCGGTCCTCAATCTGGATTAGACGGTCGCCGTCCTTCACGCTCAAAGTGTCAAAAGCGTTCGGCGGCAACGGCAATATCTCTTCGGGACGCTTGCCTTCCAAGTTCTTAGTGCCGACATACTCAGTAAACAATTCATTTTTCCACTGCAATTTACCGTCTTTGGCAAAAACAGCCATCCCAATATCAAGATTCTGCACTGCATAATGGTTCGTCCGCTCGATATTACGTACAACCGTATCCAAATAACTGTTAAAATGTACTTCTTTGCTGCGCAGGCTTTTTTTGTTGTAATAATAAAGCAAGCCAATCAGCAGGATGCATATCGGCAACCACAACGGTTCATAAATTCCAATAATACAAGTCAGAAAAATAGTCAGTACCAAAGGTATAATATCATTACGTGAATTACCCAATTTATTAAACATGCACTCGCCCCATCTCTACTTGCGTTTTGAACTCCTTTTACCGCTGAGATTGCGGAAATCAAATACCAGGTCAAACGCTCCTACAAAAACAATTATCTGAGAAAATATCTGTACGAAAAATAATAATGCAACCGCTACTGTACCCCACCATTTTG
>CAYVGQ010000034.1:0-2307 GCA_964450295.1 uncultured Phascolarctobacterium sp.
ATAGAGGCGATGGCACTTGCAGCTCCTTCAGGCTCTACACCGACAATTTTTATATTGGGATTCATCTGTTTTGCAGCTGAAGCAACTCCAGAAATAAGTCCGCCACCACCCACTGTAGAATCAATAAAGGCTGCGATAAAACCTGCCAGCAATAAAAAGGCAATCGTACTTGGATCTAAAATTTCCAAAATTTTTCCCTCACCTAGCAAAAAATTAGAGTTTATATTTAAGATAAAAAGCAACGCTACCCTGATGACATTGTAAAAAAACTTCCTTCTGTTGAACAATATTGCTTATGGCATAGGGATGATCTAAAAGTAGGGGTGCATAATCTAAACTCCACTTTACTCCATGTAAAGTAACTTTATTACTCACAGCCAGAGGCAATAATGACAATGATTCTACTAATTCCGCATCTGTGGGAATAAAAGTGAGACTTTCACCACTCACAAGCAATAATAAAATTTCTTGTTCATCAGCTAAAACAACCTGAACCTGCTTTTTTTTCTTATATTCAAGAAGGGAAAAAACATTACTATACAGATGGTCAAATCTTCCGCCCCAAATTCCGCTGGCAATGATATTTGTCTGCTCAGGTAAAGCCTCTAGCAAAAGCTGTAAATCAGTGTCATCTTTCAGAGGATTGTAACGAAGAATCTTAACACCTAAGCGTTCCGCCTGCTGCCAATAAAAAGCAGCGGCACTATCGGCATCGCCACATAATAATACAGGATGCAAATCGTTTTTCAGACAGCTTTCGATACCTTTATCAGCACAGTAAATATTTTTAGAGGTTGAAGACTCTTGTAGCCACTTATCTGAAGGAGATCTACCGCCAGCTATTAAAAAAGCTGTAGAATTACCATGGATTTTACTGCTAACTTTTATTTTTCCCTGCGGTAAAATCAGTTCCCACATTATTTGGAAACCTTATTTTTTGCAGGTGCCGGTTTGATAATAATTTGTCCCTGTTCCTTCTGTACTTTCCAAACAACATCGCCATTGCCGTTTTTAAACCAGTCCATACTTATTTCTAACAAATATTGATTAAGTTTTTCTTGATCTTCAGAAGGTAAGAGTAATTCTTTTGTCGCAGGATTCTGTTTGTTTTTTGTTTTAAAAACCTTTGTTTTTTCATCTTTATCAAAGGTATTTTCAAAACTTTCTTTTTCGATAAAACCTTGAAACATTTCTTCATCAGAAAGATTTTTTCTTATTTTCATGATGCCTCCACCTTACAAATCCAGATTACGTACTTTATCAGCGTTAGATTCGATAAATTCCCGTCTGGGTTCTACTTTATCTCCCATAAGAATTGAAAAAATAGAATCAGCTTCAGCAGCATCTTCTAAATGAACTTGTAAAACAGTTCTGCCTTCCGGATTCATTGTAGTTTCCCAAAGCTGCTCCGGATTCATTTCACCTAAACCTTTATAACGCTGTATATAAGGATTATTATCGCGACCGACTTCATCAAGAACTTTCTGAAGTTCATCATCGCTGTAAGCATATAAATGTTTTTGTCCTTTACGTACTAGATATAAAGGCGGTTGAGCAATAAAAACATGACCTTCTTTGATCAGCGGCTGCATATACCGGTAAAAAAATGTTAAAAGCAAGGTTCTGATATGCGCGCCGTCAACATCGGCATCTGTCATAATAATAATTTTGCCATAACGCGCTTTGGTTAAATCAAAATCTTCGCCAATACCACAGCCAAAAGCAGTAATCATATTTCTGATTTCATCACTACTAAGTATTCTGTCCAATCTTGCTTTTTCAACATTTAAAATTTTGCCTCGTAAAGGTAAAATAGCTTGAAAACGACGATCGCGTCCCTGTTTAGCACTACCACCAGCCGAATCACCTTCGACGAGATAAATTTCTGTTTCTTCAGCGTCTTTACTCTGACAATCAGCTAGTTTACCCGGCAGACTACTGATTTCTAAAGCATTTTTACGTCTTGTCAATTCACGTGCTTTACGAGCAGCCATTCTAGCTCGAGCTGACATAATAGATTTCTCTACGATTTTTTTAGCAACTACAGGATTTTCCTCAAAAAATTCACTTAAACCCTCACTGACAAGACTATCTATAATAGGTCTTATTTCACTGTTGCCGAGTTTTGTTTTAGTCTGACCTTCAAATTGTGGTTCCTGAATCTTAATACTCATAACAGCAGTCATACCTTCGCGTACGTCATCACCACTGAGATTTTCTTCGCCGTCTTTCAAAGCTCCTATTTTGCGAGCATAGTCATTGATTGTACGAGTCAAGCCCTGTTTAAAGCCGCTTAAATGAGTGCCG
>CAYVGQ010000034.1:2317-9523 GCA_964450295.1 uncultured Phascolarctobacterium sp.
TTATTAACAAAAGTAAAAATATTTTCTGTATAAGTATCGCAATACTGTAACGCAACTTCAACAATATTTGTATCTTTAATCCCTTCAATATAGATAGGCTCTTCATGAATTTTATCTTTATTAGCATTGACATATTTTACAAATTCAATAATGCCGCCTTCGTAATGAAAACTTTCCTGTTTACCTGTTCTTTCATCATTTAAATTAATACGAATACCTTTATTTAGAAAAGCCAACTCACGAATACGCAAACGCAAAGTTTCATAACTGTAGATAAGTTCTGTAAAAATTTCTGCATCTGGCTTAAAATGTACAGTCGTACCTGTATCTTCAGTATCACCTTTTTCATAAAGAGGCCTACTTGTTTTACCACGCGAAAATTCTATACCATAAATTTTACCGCCGCGGCGTACTTCAACCTCCATATGTTCGCTGAGAGCATTAACACAGGATACACCAACGCCATGTAAACCTCCGGAAACCTTATAACCACCATCGCCAAATTTACCGCCTGCATGCAAAATAGTCATAACAACTTCTACTGCAGGTTTACCTATTTTATGCATTTCTATCGGAATACCGCGGCCATTATCACTTACTGTAATGCTATTATCGCTTTTTATAGTAACATCTATTAAATTGCAATAACCCGCTAAAGCTTCGTCTATGCTGTTATCGATTGTTTCATATACCAAATGATGCAAACCACGGTCGGATATACTACCAATATACATACTGGGTCTTTTTCGTACAGCTTCCAAACCCTCTAAAACTTGGATTTGACCGGCACCATACTGACCCTTAACCTCAGTTGCTTCTTCTAAATTAGACATAGTAACCTCCAAATTATTAAATTCCAATAGCACAGTCTATCAAAAACTTTTATGAAGAGCATCACTACCAAAATATTCTTCTGCTCTACGTTTTAAAGTTAAAGAAGAAATCCCTGATAAATATAAATTGTTTATCGTCAAAATACAGCTAGAATATTCGCCATTTTCTGATAAATCAATAATTTTGTATTTGTTTTTATTCTTAGCTATATACTCTTCATAAATTTCTGACCGCTGATCTCTAATATTGAAAATAGCTATGATATCCGTATTTTTAATCATACATTCAGCACCAAGATGCAGATACATACTATCTCCTCCGTAATCCTTTAAGAATATTTTCTGCCAGCTGTTCGCTGATTTCCTCAGGGGGCATACAGGTTTTTAGCATGACAGCAGTCATTTCATCTTTTTTATTAGCCTGATTATTATAAATCTTTTGATAATAATACTGTTTTAAAGAATTTTTAACACTATTAAATATTATTTTATCACATTTAACATATTTTTGACAGTTTTTATAATTGAGCCAAGGTTCAGCTTTTAAGAAAGAAGTTATCTGCAAAAGCAACTTTTCTTTTTCATAGCGTTTACAAACACGGCAAAATTCACCTTCTTCAAACAGGGGAGCACCACAAGATTTACACTGTCTATTAGCATTATCTAAAAGCAGAGCTTTTTTTCTTTGTAGGCATAGTTGACTAAACCGAGAAAGTTTTTTCTGTAATTTTTTATTTTTTACCTGCTTCAATGATTGACCGATCATATTCTTCTCACTATCATTCAATGGCAAAAAATGAAGTTTTACTTCGGATTCTTCTTTTTTAAAATCAAGAACTTTTTCAACAGAACCGGTAAAAAATTTAATATCTTTTACCGGGTTATTGGGTATGCACCGATTAATATTAGTAATAAACTGCTGTTTCATCAGTAACAGATGGTTAGCTAGTACAGAACTATTAGTATTGATGTATAAAATTCTACGATCTAAACGTACCGGTTTAGAATGTTTTGCAACATTTTCACCGCAGATCTCTTGCCATTTTTTTTGCATGGCAAAAACAAAATATTTATTACGTCCTTCCTGATTTGGGAGCATTTTCAAAAGAATTTTTTCTATATCTTCCATGTTTTATCCCTCTGCAATCTTCCCTTCAGTAATTCTAAAATAAGCGTTATCTGGCAGATTAGGAATCAAAACTTTTTCATTAACCGTAATAAAAGTTTGCACCCTACCATCAATAAATTTTAGCAATTGACTACGTCTTGCGTCATCTAACTCACTCATAACGTCATCTAAAAGTAAAACAGGAAATTCATCTATTTCTTGATGAACATATTCTAGTTGAGCTAATTTTAATGCCAAAGCAGCGCTACGTTGTTGTCCCTGCGAACCAAAAGATTTTAAAATTCTATCATTAACTTTGAAAATTAAATCGTCACGATGCGGACCAATGCCTGTACTGCCTCGTAAAATATCCAAACTCTGACGTTGCTGAAGTTTTTCCTGATAAAAAAGCAAACATTTGTCACTTTGTTCCGGATAAAGCAATTCTCCATGATTAGCTTTCAACTCATAAAAAATAGTAAGTTCTTCTTTTAATCCGGTTAAATCAGCATAAATAGATTGAGCAATACTTTTTAATTTTTTCATTGCTAACAATCTTTTAGTCAATATTTTAGCTGCTGTAACTACAAATTCCTGATTCCATGTTTGCAAAAGATCGGCTGAAACTTCGTTATCACGTATTTCTTTTAACAAACGGTTACGCTGTTGTAAAATACGATTATATTTTATTAACAAATCATAATAACCTTTATCCGTCTGTGATATCTGCATATCAAAAAAACGTCTTCTTAAACTTGGTTCTCCTTTAATCAATTGAAGATCTTCCGGAGAAAACATTACCATATTTAAAGTTCCATAGTGTTCTTTTGGTTTAACTTTAACACCATTTAAAAATAATTCTTTTTTATTTTTTCCTAAAAAATACTGTTTTTTTATTTTTATATCATTATTTCCTTGCATATCCTCAAAATATACACTTACAGCCAAATTTGTCTGACCTAATTTAAGTAAATCTTCTTCCTGAGAAGTACGATGTGACATACCAAAGGCAGCATAAAACATCGCTTCTAAAAGATTAGTTTTTCCCTGTGCGTTCTGACCGTAAAAAATATTGATCATTGAAGAAATTTCCAAACAGCATTCTTCATAATTTCTAAAATTTATGGCATAAAGTCGTTTTACTTTCATAACTTATTCCGTTAAAACCGTAATTTCTATTTGATCATCAAAAATAACAATATCATTAGGATAAACTTTTTTACGTTTTTCCGTTACTTTAGTATCGTTTAAAAAAACTACCCCGGCTTCGATTGCTTCATGTGCCTGACCGCCGGTTTCTAAAATACCGGCATATTTTAAAAGATTGGAAATCGTAATAAATTCAGTAGTTATACCTACACTTATTTTTTTCATTTTTTTACCTTCTTGTTTAAAATACTACTCTTACAGGGGTAACTATATAAATATAATTATCTTCGTTAATTGGTTTGATACAGGCAGGACTTAATGCTGTATTAAGCTCCATAGTTGCTTGTTCTTCTGTAATATTTTTCAAAATATCAATAATATATTTGGAATTAAAAGCAACATTAATGCTATCTCCCTCAGTCTGGCATTCAATAGTCTCACGACCCTTACCTACGTCAGGACTGCTGGAACTTACAACAATTTCATTATTTCCAACACTGATTTTTATAATACTATAATCACTATCGCTGGAAAATAAAGATACACGTTCAACAGCTCCTACAAGCTCTTTAACATTAAACAGAGTTTTTATATTGAATGCAGCTGGAATAACTCTTCTATAATCAGGGAATTTACCTTCAATCAAACGAGAAATAATTATTGTTTTATCAATTTGAACCATAATTTGATTATTTAAAAGTGAAAGTATCACTTCCTGAGGAAGTTCGTTTGTCAAATTTCGGGCAATTTCTCCAAGTACTCTTGAAGGAATAATTACCGACATTTCTTGGCTAGCTGAATGATCCATTGATTTGATTGCAAGACGATGAGTATTAGTACCTACAAAAGTTATTTTTTCATCCTTTATTTCTACAAGAATACCTGTAAATAGAGGTCTTGCTTCGTCATTCGAACAAGCAAAGATAGTTTTCTTAATAAGTTCTTTTATTTTCTCATCTTCTAAAGTTATTTGTTTATCAGCGTTAAATTCAGGAAATTTAGGATAATCATCTTCATTCATAATTAAAAGTTGAAAATCAGATTTTTCAGATTGCAAGGTGATAGTTTTTTCTTCTTTGTTTTTAATTATAGTTACATTTTCACCTGGTAGTTTACGCATAATTTCAGAAAAATGTTTGGCAGAAACGACTATTTCTCCTTTTTCTTGTACTTCAGCTTCAATATTGCATGCTATAGCCATATTTAAATCCATCGCTTGAAGTTCTAAAATATTGTTATCTGCAATCAAATGAATACCTGAAAAAATAGGAGTACTTGGTTTAGAAGAAATAGCTCTTTGAACTGTTTGAATTGCTTTGTTAAGATTTGTCGTTTTGCAGTTAAAAATCATTTTATACAGACCTCCCTGTTTTTTATTATTACTGTATTATTTAAAAATATTAGTAGACGTTGTAGTAGTGAGTGTGAATATGTGGAAACATTCCTTAGACGCTGGTTAAATGACTTAATTAAGCTGTTGATAAAGCTGTGGATATTTGGGAAAGTTTATGAACATAATCAACAGTTTTTGGAAGGGCCTTTTTTATTAACCTTTTATCCACAGAAAAAGCATTGTTTATCCACAGAAACTGTATATAACTATAATATAATGTTCTTCATCTAAAATTTACTGTTTTAATTTATCAATGAGATAGGCCATTGTTTTTTCTAAGTTTGGATCTTCTTTAAGCTTTTTTACAATTTTTTCATAGGCATGTATAACTGTGGTGTGGTCACGACCGCCAAAAAGTTCTCCGATACGAGGATAGGACAAATCAGCTAATTCGCGACATAAATACATGGATATTTGCCTTGGATAGACTATATTTTGTGTACGTTTTTTTGTGAAAAATTCTTCCTTTTTTATTTTAAAATAATCGGATGTAACTTGAATGATGTCGTCAAATGTTATTTGCTTATTTTTAGTATTAGTTCCCATATCATCAAGGATTTTTTTGGCTAAATCAAGAGTAATTGGACTTCCCATGAGAGAAGCATAAGCTACTATTTTAGTATAGGCTCCTTCTATTTCTCTGATATTGGTATCAATACTAGAAGCAACTAAAGAAATAACGTCATGAGGAATAGAAATATTTTCTGATTCAGCTTTTTTTCTTAAGATAGCGATCCTTGTTTCTAAATCCGGAGATTGAATGTCCGCTAAAAGTCCTGATTCAAAGCGAGAACGTAGTCTATCTTCCAAAGTTTCTATTTCACGAGGTAATCTATCGCTGGAAATAATGATTTGTTTATTAGCTTCGTAAAGGGTATTGAAAGTATGAAAAAATTCTTCCTGCGTCATTTCTTTATTCTTTAGAAATTGAATATCATCAATAATAAGGCAATCTATATTTCTATATTTTTTTCTGAAAGCGTCCGTATTTTTATTTTGAATAGAGTTGATAATTTCATTTGTAAATTTTTCACTGGAAATATAAAGAATTTTAGTTTTAGGATCATTAGTCCTAATTTGATTACCGATTGCATGCATCAAATGAGTTTTTCCAAGTCCTACACCGCCATAAATAAAAAGGGGATTGTAGGCTTGTGCAGGATTTTGAGCTACGGCTTGAGCTGCAGCATAAGCAAATCTGTTGGAATTACCAATAACGAAGGTTGCGAAAAGATATTTTGGATTAAGATTACTTTCAAAATTTTCGGTGAAGAGTTCCTGCTCCATAAAATTTTTTTTGATGTTAGTTGGGTTGGAAGGTAGTAAATCTTTTTTTTCATCTTTTACAGTTGCAGTTTCAGTAACAACTGGCGCAGTTTCATTTTTAATATCAAGATTTTCAATTTTAAATTTGAGGTTTGTACCTGTAATACTTGCCAGCATACCCTCAATGACAGAAGTATAAGTTTCTTCGAGCCATCTTTTTGTGAAATTATTTTTTGCTCCTACTTTTAAATAGGTATCTGTTATTTCTAGAGGAATAAGAGGTTTAATCCAAGCTTTATAGACATTTTCACTGGTTGATTCGTGAAATTTTTCTAGAAATTTTATCCAGATCTCTGCTAAATCATACGAACTCATTGAGATACATCCTTCCTATGAAGTCCCTAAACGTTTTTTTAATATCAAGAAAACTTTATATGCTTATCTTTGTATCCTATAATAAGATAAAAAGGACATAGTAAGACTATTATTACTATCATTACATTTTATCAAAATTAGGGGTTATTAGCAATTTTATTCACAATAAAAATAAAAAAGGGAAAAAATTTAAAAAAAATTATAAAGAAACTGCTTTGTTCTTGACACTTCAATTTGTTTCTAATATAATTTCTGTAGCTATCAATTCCAATCAATATAGAATTTGATAAAACTAGTGAGTGGTAAGGAGGTAAAATTTCATGAAACGTACTTTTCAACCTAATAATCTTAGAAGAAAAAGAACCCATGGTTTTAGAGAGAGAATGCAAACTTTGGGCGGTCGTCAGGTTCTTAAAAGAAGACGTGCTAGAGGCAGAAAGAAATTGTCTGCATAATATTATAAAATAGGCCGCATTAGTGGCCTATTTTTTCCATGCAGGCAGGTGTGCTAATTTGGAATTAAGAAAAAAATTTGCTTTTCCTAAAAAAAATCGAATTAAATCTAAAACCGACTTTCAGTTGGTATATAATACCGGCCGTTCTGTTGTCGACAGTTTAGCAGTTTTATATATACTGCCTGTGACTTCAGAAGGGGTTAAGATTGGTTTTGCTGTAGGTAAAAAAGTTGGTAACGCAGTAGTACGCAATCGTGTTAAAAGAATGATGAGAGAAGTTTTTCGCCATAATAGATTGAAAGTTGTGTCAAACGTAAATCTTATTTGGGTGGCCCGCAAGAAACTTGTAGCTGCTGATTTCAAAACTTATGATCGAGTGTTTATGCGTTTAGCTAAAAGAGCTGCTTTGTTAAAGTAAGGTGAATTTCTTTGAAAAAATTGATGATAGTTTGTATTCGTTTTTATCAGTTATTTATTTCACCGCTATTTCCGCCAACATGTAGGTTTTATCCTACCTGCTCAGCCTACTCGTATCAGGCTATAGCCAAATTCGGTCCCATCAAGGGGATCTGGCTGGCCTTTAAAAGGATTATCCGTTGCCATCCACACAACCCGGGAGGTTTTGAT
>CAYVGQ010000035.1:0-5619 GCA_964450295.1 uncultured Phascolarctobacterium sp.
CCGCACGAACCGTTCGGCATGTACTTCCGGGCCAGTTCGTATTGATCGTTGCCGGGAAGCGAGCAATACTTCACATAGGCTACCTTTGAGTGCTTCGCCAGGTATGCGGCCACGGCCTCGCCGTTTTCGCAGTGCCTTTTTGAATCGCTTTTGCGGTTTGCTTATTCCCGACAACTCGCTTTGTTGCTTGCTTTAACAACTCTACCGTCATCACAAACCCTCCTTGTAAAAGCGCATAGCTATCCCGAGATACTTTCATATTGTATCACCGCCCCTTACCTATGTCAATACTTTTTTCAGTTTTTTACAAGCAACAATCCGCATTAAACCGCGTCTTCTCTATTCCACGGTACCTAGCGTTTCTTTTGCGTAACCTTATAAAACATTTTGCAAAAAACGCTCTGTTTTTGTAAACATTTGGAACGTAAATTTCCCTTTGTAAAGAATATTTTCCGCATATAATTTGTTAATTTAAGTTTAGATTATCTTTTACTACTCAAGGTAAATGAAAGACCTCAAATTTCATCAAATTTGAGGTCAATTTTTCATTGTCTACGTTTACAAAATTATATTTTCCCAAATCTTTAATACTTTTATATATTTTACTCTATTATTCAACATCTATTTTTTTGTTTACTTCTATTTCAAACATACGCTTCCAAGGCAAAGTAAAGCAATACTCTTTTACTTTTGGCCCCAGTAATGGTTCTGCCAGCTGGATGATATCTTCCTTTATAACCTTTTCTGTCATCTGAACTTGTTGTGTATTCAGACCACTATTCGGCCAGTAGTTAGGCCAAATAAGACCTACATAAGTCTTGTTGCGTATATTAGCCTGATAAGCCCAGTCATCTAAATATCTTATGGCAAGTAGATTCTGCCGGTCCGCCAACGAAATGCTTTTAGCCAAAAGGCCCTGCCCCAGAGCGAAGCCCAGAGAATTGCCTGCAGTATTCCAACCGCCATATGCCGCCAGCTCTTCAGCAAGTGCTTTAGCAAAAAGCTCTTTTACCAAAGCGTTATCGGCGCCATTGCCATAGGCAATATCTGCAACAGCCACTTTTTTGCCTTGCTGCAAATATTTCTGTACTTCAGCAACAAAACTTCTAGTTTTTTCAGTAATTTTACCGTCATTAGTAGGATTTGAAGACTCTAATGTCACCCCGTTAAAAGGTGTATTAACCGCCAGAACCAGATCCGCTCGAGACAAATTCTCTGTCACCCAACCTCCCGCGGCATGAATATGCTCAGCAGCACTAAAAGCAATTTCGTCATCTTCATAAGCCGGGATTGTTTGGCCACCTTTACCTGCTGCAAATTTGAGGTAAACCATTGGAATCTCATAACTGACGCGATTGGCTGCACGGCTCAATAAAACCATACCCAATTGATCTGCGCCAGAGAAGAACCTGATTTTTTCTTTGGGCAGTTCTCTTACTAAAATATCCATTTTACGAGCTTCTTTATGTGCTTGTGAATAAGTAGCCGTATCATCACGACCAATCAGCATATAGTTGAAATCTCCGCTTTCAATACCATGTAAAAGGAGCTCTGTAATTTTTATATTTACACCACGGCGGTTTTCTCTGTCAGCCTGTATTGCCTGAGGAATATCCGACTTTAACGCAGTAAGTTCTCTACGCTCTCTACGGCTGATTTTTTTTAAATCCAGTTTATCTTCCAAGGCCCCTAGCCTGAAAAGCTTAGTTCCCCAATCCGCATAATAAATAGGCTCTACAGGGGCGCCACTGGCTTTAGGGGATCTCATAATAGTTGTAAAAACATAAACAAACGGTTCTCCGCCTAACTTTTTTAACTTTAGCAGCCGTTCAGCTCTTGATGTTAAAACTTCTTCCGATAAATTATGTGTTCTGGAATCTACCAGCCCTCCATAAATAAGGGCATCCGCTGAAATGACCACAGCATTTGCCGTTCTTGAACGTTCTGCCAACCATTCATATAATTTATCCGGGTTTCCACTATGGTAAGCACCGGCAATATATTCCGACGGTGGTGTTTCTACATTCCAACCTGCCGCTTGCATACTTTCCACAGTATAATTTAAACAAACCGGCCTATTATCCAAGGGTACAAATAACAAAGTGTTTCTTCCATTGCCGGCTGTTGCAAAAGACACCGGTAGCAAAAACAAAATAAATAAAGTTATAATAAAATATGTTCTTTTCATTATATTAATCCTTCCCAACAGGTTTCAATAACAACAAAAAATCCCTTCCGTGTAAATTTCTACACCAAAGGGATTTTTCCTGCTAACGACGTGTCAAACTAAATCTACTCAAAAAATCTTTTGTCCGCTGGTTTTTAGGTTCGACAAAAATATCTTCCGGAGCACCTTCTTCTGCAATAACACCTTGGTCAATAAAAATAACATGGCTGGATACGTCACGAGCGAAAGCCATCTCATGAGTAACAATAACCATAGTCAACCCTGCTTTTGCTAGCTCGCGCATAACTGCCAAAACTTCACCGACCATTTCCGGATCCAGTGCCGAGGTGGGCTCATCCATTAAAAGGATTTCCGGCTCCAACGCAAGTGCCCGCGCAATAGCAACACGCTGCTTCTGCCCGCCCGACAACTGATGCGGCTTAGCATTGATATAACTCGCCATTCCTACATTTTCCAAATATTTTAAAGCAGTAGTCCTCGCTTCAACAGCTTTTTTCCCAAGCACCTTAATTTGTCCGACTACACAATTTTCCAAAACAGTCATATTATTAAACAGATTGAACTGTTGAAAAACCATGCCCACCTTAGTACGATATAATGGCAAATTTTTAAAACAGTCAAGCACATTTTCACCACAATAACTAATAACACCGTCTGTAGGCTGCTCTAGATAATTTACACAACGAATCAAAGTAGATTTTCCGCTGCCTGAAGGTCCTATAATACAAACGACATCACCTTTATGGACATTAAAATCAATACCCTTTAAAATTTCACGCTCGCCAAATTTTTTTTTCAGTCCTCGGACGGATAAAAGTAATTTCTTTTTTGCTTCCGCGCTCATTAAAATTTACCGTCCTTTCTCTTCTTACCTGCTACATGCACAGGGAAATGACCACAGGGATCCTGCATAGGATCAAAGGAAACCAACTGATAATCTTTAGGTCCATCCATTTTTCCTTCCCACCAGCGTAGCAATCTTGAGGCTGTAAATGTCATTATAAAATAAATCACACAAGTAATAAAGAATACTTCAAAATACCTGTAATATACCCCTGCCGCAGATTTAGAAGCAAAATATAGCTCTGTTACCGAAATAACATTCAATACTGAAGTATCCTTAATATTGATTATCAGGTTGTTGCCGATCTGCGGCATAATATTCCGCAACGCCTGCGGCAAAATCACGCAACGCATAGTTTGAAAATGATCCATACCGATAGCTATCGCCGCTTCACGCTGCCCCGTATCTATTGAATCAATACCGCCACGCACAGTTTCAGCCATATAGGCCCCCGTATTAATCGATACCACTAAAAAGCCGGCAAACATCGGTGACATATCAATACTAAAAAGACTCATGGCGCCATAATATACCACCATAGCTTGTACAATCATTGGCGTACCGCGAAATAATTCTACATATGCATTCAAACAATACTGCGTAAATTTTACAAGCATCTTGTTAGTAATACTTGCCTTTGGATCTTTCGGAATAGTTTGAATGATACCTACAACAAGACCGATAACACAGCCAATCAAAGTGCCGACAATCGCTAAAAGCAATGTCACACAGGCGCCTTTTAAGAGCACATCACCATATTGATGTAGCAAAAAAGTCACCCAGCCAAAAAATGACACTGGCATTGTTGTCATAAGTTTCTCCACCTAACATAGTTTAATTAATAAAACACTGTTATTTATTATAGCACAAATTCCCCTTGGTTCGCAAAGCAATAATTAAATTCAGCCTTCGAGATTCTTGCTGATGTCCATAAAAGATAACAAGGGACGGCACGCATTGCCGTCCCTTGTTATAACTAATAAAAATTATTGTGCTAACGGTTGTTTTTTGATAGCTTCGTCCATCATTTTCTCAAAATCAGTAGCGGTCATTTTGCCTAAAACAGCATCCATCTTTTTAACGAGTTCATTATTACCCTTTTTCACAGCGATACCAATTTCAACATCTTCTTTAGATGTTTTAAAACCTTTATCTTCTTCAAAATTCAGAACAGTCAGTTCCGGATTAGCAAAAGTAGCAGCTTTAGCAGTCGGAATATCAGTAACAATCAAGTTGCACTTGCCGGATGTCAAAGCAACAATCATTCCGGGCACAGTATCAATTGCAGGCAATTTATTTACGTCAGGAACCTGATCAATCTGATCATACCAAATCGTATTTAGTTGCGAGGTAGCGATAGAACCCTTAAGATCGGCAACGCTTTGAGCTTTAGCTTGTTCCGAATCTTTTTTTACTAAGGCCACAACAGTTGCGTAGTAGTAAGGTTTAGTGAAATCTACGGTTTCTTTGCGTTTTGAAGTTATGGACATACCGGCAATAGCTGCGTCTATTTTTCCGCTTACTATAGCAGGAGCCAAGCCATCCCATTCAATTTTTTGAATTTCCAATTCTGCTCCCATGGAATCGGCTAATTTTTTAGCCATCATAACATCATAGCCATAAGCATATTCATTGCTACCGGAAATTTTAACCGTGCCTTCGTCAGCTTTAGTTTGAGACCAGTTATAAGGTGCATAAGCACACTCCATCCCAACTTTCAGAACCTTCTTGTCAGCTTTTTTTTCTCCGCCGCAACCTGCGGTAATGGCAACTGCCGCCATCAACATAGTACATAAAGCAACTGTAACTGCTTTCTTCAAAGTCATTGTTTAAACCCACCTTCCCATCAATAAATTATGTGTTAATTTTACAATCTCGAGCTCCATAAGTCAATATCAATCATCATGTATACAGTGCAGATAGTGCAAGATTGGATTTTAAGGCTCATTATTTTACATAATTATTCATGTTATTATCTTTCAAAATAACGTCATGAGCACCGCCTTCAACCAGTGAAGTGGCGGAAACAAGCGTCAATTTAGCTTTTTTCTGCAATTCCTGTAAATTGAGAGCGCCACAATTACACATGGTAGAACGTACTTTACTTAAGGTCAAAGTAACATTATCTTTCAACGTTCCGGCATAAGGCACATAAGAATCAACACCTTCTTCAAAAGATAATTTTGATGCGCCTCCCATATCATAACGTTGCCAGTTACGGGCACGGTTAGAACCTTCACCCCAATATTCTTTCATGTAGTTTCCGTTAATATTAACTTTGTTAGTCGGACTTTCATCAAAACGAGCAAAATATCGTCCCAACATAAGGAAATCCGCTCCCATAGACAAGGCCAAAGTCATATGGTAATCATAAACAATACCGCCATCAGAACAAATAGGTACGTAAATTCCTTTTTCTTTATAGTATTCATCACGTGCTTTAGCTACTTCAATCAAAGCTGTTGCCTGGCCGCGGCCAATGCCTTTCTGCTCTCGGGTGATACAGATAGAGCCACCGCCAATACCAACCTTTACAAAATCCGCGCCAGAGTCCGCCAAGAAACGGAATCCTTCGGCATCAACAACA
>CAYVGQ010000035.1:5629-7402 GCA_964450295.1 uncultured Phascolarctobacterium sp.
GCCGGCGTTGCGGCGCTCCTTGAGCTTCTCTACCTCGAGAAGTACCTTGCGGCGCTCCTCGTCAAGCTCCTTGTAACGGTCGAGCGGAAAGGCGTTATTGCGCAAAGCGAGCATCTCCGCCAGTTCGTCATAATGTTCGCGAACCCATTCCAAAGTAATTTTCTGCCATTCGGAATAGCCTTCGGAAGAATCGATACAAAGCACGTCTGCGCCTGCATTGACTAGAGCAGGAACACGTTCTGCAAAATCACGCGTATTAATGCCTGCGCCGACAATATGCCTTTTTTTTGCGTCCAGTAATTCAAGTGGGTATTCTTTATGCGTAGCATAATCTTTACGGAAAACCATATACAGCAAACGTCCTTCATCATCGATGATGGGCAGTGTATTCAGCTTATTATCCCAAATAATATCATTAGCTTCCTGCAAAGAAGTATCTTTACCTCCCACGATCATTTCGTTGATTGGGGTCATAAAGGTGCTTACTTTTGTGCTGAGTGCCATTCTACTGACGCGATAATCTCGGCTAGTGACAATGCCTTCAAGTTTGCCGTTGACAGTACCATCAGAAGTAACGGCAACAGTTGAATGACCTGTTTTTTCTTTTAATGCAACAATATCAGCCAAACTACTGTCCGGACGAATATTGGAGTCGCTACTGACGAAACCGGCGCGATGCATTTTAACACGTGCTACCATAGCAGCTTCGCTCTCGATAGTCTGTGAGCCAAAAACAAAGGAAATGCCGCCTTCTTTAGAAAGTGCGATTGCCATCTTATCATCTGAAACAGACTGCATGATTGCGGAAACCAAAGGAATGTTTAAGGTAATAGCAGGTTCATCGCCTTTTTTAAATTTTACCAGTGGTGTACACAGATCAACATTTGCAGGCACACATTCTTTGGAGGAATAACCGGGAACAAGTAAATACTCGCTAAAAGTATGAGCAGGTTCATCATAATAAAATGCCATAGTTTTCATCTTCCTTTTCTCTAAATTTTATCTATGCCTCAAGGGCGTTTTAAAAACTTTTTAAGTTATATAAAACTTTCCAATGCTCAAACATCTGGAAGTAATTGTTATTTTTTTAAAGCACGCCAGGCAATGTCTTGGCGGTAATGAATACCTTCAAAATGAATTTTAGCAGCGGCTTCATAGGCTTTATCTTTTGCTTCACGAATGTTTTTGCCAATTGCAGTAACACCTAAAACACGACCGCCGGCTGTTGCAATTTTACCTTCAGAAATTTTGGTTCCTGCATGAAAAATTTCTACGTCCGCAAATTTATTTGCTTCTTCTAAGCCGTTAATAACAAACCCCTGTTTATAACTGCCAGGATAACCTCCGGAAGCCATAACCACACACACACACGCCTTATTTTGCCAGCCGATGTCCGCTTCCTTCAAATTTCCTGTTGCACACGCCAACATAATTTCTGCAAGGTCTCCATCTAGCAGTGGCAGAATAACCTGAGTTTCCGGATCACCAAAACGGCAGTTAAATTCAACAACTTTAATACTGTCGCCATTAATCATCAACCCTGCGTATAAACAGCCCTGGTAAGGACGCCCTTCTGCTTGCATTGCCGCAATCGTCGGCTTCAAAACTTTTTCTACAGCCTTCAAACGCAAAACATCAGTCATAACCGGAGCCGGAGCGTAAGCTCCCATGCCTCCGGTATTTGGTCCCTCATCATTATCATACGCACGTTTATGATCCTGGGCCGCGATCATAGAAACGATGGTCTTGCCATCAGTAAATGCCAGCAAAGAG
>CAYVGQ010000035.1:7412-9428 GCA_964450295.1 uncultured Phascolarctobacterium sp.
TAGTCATAATATCATTTATAGGTATTAAAGTATAATCTTTTAATATTACATAATCATAAGTAAAAGTTAATACTTCATTATAATACTTACTAAGTAAATTAATTTTCATAGTAGTAAGAACTTCTCTACCTAAATCATTATCAAAAATTCGTTTGTGGTCTTGTGCTGAAGATAAGAGGACATAATCTTTTCCATCACAGATAGCAAATAAAGAAGCTTCTTCGCCTTCCATAAACTCTTCTATGACTACACGAGCACCTGCCCCACCAAACTTCAAATCTCCCATCATATCATCAATAGCGTCGAGGGCATCTTTTTCGCTCATAGCAACGACCACGCCCTTGCCGGCAGCTAGTCCGTCTGCTTTTACAACAATAGGGGCACCTTTTTCCTTAACATATGCTTTGGCAGTTTCAATATCTTCACAAACTTTAAAGAAAGCCGTAGGGATATTATATTTTGCCATTAACTCTTTGGAAAAGGCTTTTGATCCTTCCAGTTCAGCAGCTGCTTTGCTGGGTCCAAACAAAGCAAGCCCTCTAGATTCAAATACATCGGCGATACCTTCGACAAGGCAGGCTTCCGGTCCAACAACAGTCAAATTAATATTGTTCGCTTGCGCATAATCAGCCACCTTGTCCAATTCCTGTAAAGGCAGCTCTACACATTCACATTTATCGAGTAACGCAATCCCTGGATTACCCGGGGCTACATATATAATCTCCACTTGCGGACTTTGAGCCAGTTTCCAAGCCAGGGCATGTTCACGACCGCCACCACCGATTAGTAATAAGCGCATTATTTCATCAACCTTTTCTTCTTATTTACCTTCAACCAACTGCTTGGTCAGGTATTCACAGATCATAGCATCATATTCGGAAGTATGGTTAAAAGCTTCTTTTGCCAAGGTTTTGCGCGTTTTAATATCAGCATCACCATACTGCTGTAGCATAGCAATTAAACTGGAATACCGAGCAGGATTCGTAATGATGATAACGTCACGGAAATTTTTTGCAGAAGCACGTACCATTGCAGGTCCGCCGATATCGATGTTTTCGATAGCTTCGGCTTCAGTAACATTCGGTTTAGCAATCGTTTCTCTAAACGGGTATAGATTGACAACTACCAAATCAATAGGTTTTATAGAGTGTTTTGCCAACGCAGCCATATGTTCCGGATTGTTGCGTACAGCCAAAATGCCACCATGAATTTTAGGATTCAAGGTTTTAACACGCCCGTCCATTATTTCCGGAAAACCGGTAATATCGCTGACGTAGGTTACAGGAATGCCTGCTTCTTTAATAGCATTCATAGTCCCGCCGGTAGAAATTATTTCCACGCCGATGTCATTCAGGAACTGCGCCAGTTTCACAATTCCGGTTTTGTCGGATACGCTCAATAATGCTCTTTTGATTTTCATCCTTTCTCACCTCATCTCAATTATGCACAATAACGTGTCGCCCTTTTATTTCCAACTTTCCTAAAGCCCATAAACGCAGAGCCTCGGGCAGCGCCTTATGTTCTTCAATTAAAATTCGCGACGCAAGAGTTTCTTCAGTATCTTCGTTCAAAACAGGTACAGCTTTCTGCAGTATAATCGGTCCGCTGTCAGTACCTTCGTCAACAAAATGTACCGTACAGCCAGCAAGCTTTACGCCGTAAACCAACGCCTGCCCCTGAGCATCAAGCCCCGGAAAACTCGGTAGCAATGCCGGATGGATATTGATAATCTTTTTAGTCCACTTATTTACAAATTCCCTGCTTAAAATCCGCATAAATCCGGCCAAAACAACTAGTTCAATACCATGATTACGTAAAACGGCATCTATTTTTTGTTCAAATTCTGCTTTCGAAGCACAGCTTTTACGCGGAATCGAAACAGCGTCAATGCCTGCTTTGGCAGCTCGTTCTAAGGCATATGCGTCCGCTTTATCACTAATAACAACAGCAATTTCCATGGGTAAATAACCGTCATCTATTCTATCCAAAATTGATTGCAGATTGCTGCCTCGCCCG
>CAYVGQ010000036.1:0-3445 GCA_964450295.1 uncultured Phascolarctobacterium sp.
TAACAAGATCTATATGATTTGACTGTTTTTATGATTGAACATCATATGGATCTTGTTATGGAGATTTCTGATCGAATCTATGTTTTGGATTTTGGTATGACTATTGCTGAAGGTACTCCGGAAGAAATTCAAAATAACAAGCGTGTTATTGATGCTTATCTGGGGGTGGATGAAGATGCTTAAAGTAGATGAACTGGTTGTTGCATATGGTGGCATCGAAGCACTGAAGGGCATTACGCTTGAAGTACCGGAAGGGAAAATAGTAACGCTTATTGGAGCTAACGGTGCAGGGAAAAGTACTTTGCTTCGTACTATTGTTGGTCTTGTGAAATCTAAAAGCGGTACTATTACCTATAAGAATCAGAATATTACGGGACTAAATTCTCAGAAAATAGTTAAGACAGGCATTACTCTTGTACCGGAAGGGCGCAGAGTGTTCCCTAATCTGACGGTGCTTGAAAATTTACAAATTGGGGCTTATATGCGCGGTGATAAAGCGGAAATTGCTAAAGATATCAAATGGATGTACGAATTGTTCCCAAGGTTAGAGGAACGGAGTTGGCAGATGGCCGGAACATTGTCCGGTGGAGAACAGCAGATGCTTGCAGTAGGGCGCGCACTGCTTTCAAGACCTCAACTTTTGATGATGGATGAACCTTCACTAGGCTTAGCACCACTTATCATCAAAGATATTTTCAATATCATTCAGGAAATTAACAGCAGGGGAATGACAGTTCTGCTTATCGAGCAAAATGCCAATATGGCGCTTAAGATAGCACATCAGGCGTATGTTTTGGAAACCGGTAAAATTACTTTGTCGGGTACGGGACAGGAATTGCTTGAAAATCCTGATATTGAAGCAGCTTATCTAGGGAAAAAACGCAATCAGAAATGAATTTACAGCCGGCAGTTAGCTGCCGGCTGTTTTTGTATTTTTGCAGGCATTTTCTTGCTTAAATGGCGAAAGCAAGCTATCATATAAGCAGAGAATGGTGGTAATTATGATAAAAAAAATTTTGGCTGCGATAAAGTTACATCGTGACCTGTTGCAATCTTTTGGATTTGCAGTAGTTATTGTCTGGGGCTTATGGCAAATGTATCATTCTCCTCATATTTTCCATCCTGCATCGGTAGAAGATGTGCGCAGGTGGGTAACTGCTTATGGTAGCTTGGGACCGTTTGTATATATTGGTTTATACACAGTAAGGCCTTTGTTGTTTTTTCCAAGCATCTTTTTAAATCTAAGCGCCAGTATTTTATTCGGTCCGTTACTTGGTATTTGTTATTTGCTACTGGGTGGTTTGGGTAGCGCCGTTCTGTGCTATGGTTTGGGACAGATGGGTGGCGGAAGAAAGCTGCTAGATCGCTATGGTGGACGCTGGGGTGAAAAACTTACTAATTATTTAAGCGGTAGCGACGGATTTGAGAAAATGTTGTGGTTGCGTACGGTCCCCATTTTCCCTTATGATCCTGTTAGTATTATTGCCGGGTGCTGCAATATGAATTTGCGGCTTTACGTGATTGCGACCTCGCTTGGAATGGTGCCGGGGGCCGTTGCTTATAATCTGTTGGCGGATTCTCTTTTAGCCGGTAAGGGTTTGACTTTGGCTATAGCGGTGACCATTTTGGCTTTTGGGCTGCCACTTGCTTGGTGGACCTTGGGCGGCGAACATAAAAAATTAAAGGAGTAGATGGTGATGAAGATTTACGTTTGGCGTCATAACAAAACTTATCACAGTCATAGTATGATTGATGAACCCTGTGTGCAGAGTCAGTTTTATTTGGATGCGATAGCAATAGTTGCCGCAGAGACTTTAGAAGAAGCACTTGCCAAACTGACAGAACAAAACGCAGGCTGGCGAGTTGAAGAATTGCGTGAACTTACTCCTAAAGTATATAGCCTGGAAACAGCGAAGGTGATTTTCACAGAAGTACGTGGTTCGATTGCTGAATAGGAAGGCGAGAAAATGGATAAAACAGTTGAGATGGAGATGAAATTGAAGATTGCCCATAAAGATTTAAAAAAATTGTTGGCATCAGATTTGATAGAAGGTAAAATAATTAAAGGCAGTCTTACTAAACAGGAGCTTTCGACAACTTATTATGATACGGAATCATATAAGCTAACAAGGTCGGGTATGGCCTACCGTATTCGTAGGAACGGTAAAGAATACGAAGCTACAATTAAAACAGAAATGGCTTCGGGCAGTGGGTTATCGGCACGCCGTGAGTTTAATATACAAATTGAAAAAAATGAACCGGTATTGAAGGGCTTCGGCGAACTTGGACTTGATACAAACTTAGAAGATTTATTGTGTGATGAAGAACTGCATAAGTTATTTACGGTTGAAGTAAAACGAGAAATAAGACTGCTGCAGGTAACTCAGGAAACGGTTTTAGAGATGGCAATCGATCAAGGACGCATCGAGGCCGACAAGCAAAAAGACAAAATAGATGAAGTTGAGCTGGAAATAAAAAAAGGCACAAAAGCCGATTTGCTGGCTTTTACTGCTCAAATAGCAGCTAAGATACCCTTATTTATTGAACCGCGTAGCAAATTTGCTCGTGGTTTGCACCTTTTGGGCAGTGGCGTGGAGCAAGAGCTTACGAAAGGACGTTTAAAAATTAATCGCGGCGGTATGGTGCAGGATGAAATAAGTAAACTAATGGAATACTATGGCGATCGTATTCTTCAAGTGCAAAACCGTCTGCGGGAGGATAGAAAACTGCTTGTTCAAGCTGATAAGCTGTTGTTGCCACAGTTTAAACATTTGCAGGCACTACTTGCGCTGATTAAACCATTGTTGGCTGAGGGAGAGCATGACGAAATACGTAAGTTACTGGGTGAGCCTGCCGGTACTTTGGATGTGCTGTTCCGTTACAAACGTCTTTTGATGCAATGGCAGGTTCTGCATGGTACTGCAGGCAACGCAATCTTACAACGTCCACAGTTAGCAGAGAAATTGACAGAACACATTGAAAATATTTTAAAGGAAATATCAAAACAGCTTGAAGAAGGACTTTATAGTCGGTGTATATTTAAGTTATTAGCTTGGACGGAACAGTCGTTGTGGCAGAACAGTTATTATGTAGAGGTGGAACAGTTAACAGGATGCCGGATTGAAGATTGGTATAATTTACTTAAAGATATAGATATTAAAGGCGAAAGAATTGACGAAGTACAAGCTAAAAAAATTTTGCGTATCTGCGAAAGCATTTATTATGTGAGACGCAGCGTGAAAGTGGACAGATTAAGTAAAACAGCATGGAAGCATACCAAAGACCTTTATCTGTATCTTCAGATTCTTGTATACGATGTTTATAGTTCTAAATGTTTGCTTAGTTGCCTAAAAGGTAATAACAGTCGAGCTCTTTATCGCGATAGCGGATTGTTGATCGGCTGGCGCTTGCAATCCTTACAGTCAGCCAATGCTAAAGCCTATAA
>CAYVGQ010000036.1:3455-9366 GCA_964450295.1 uncultured Phascolarctobacterium sp.
CAGTAAAAATAAAAATACCGCAAATTAATTTGCGGTATTTTTATTTTACATATGCAGATATTCTTCCAGCATACCCTTATGGATAGCGTCCGGATCATGCAATAATTTTACTTTTAGGCGTGTGATACGAATATTATCCAATTCGTCAACGATAAATTCTACTGTAGGCAGTTTAACTGTTTGATTTAGTTGCGGTGGATAATCTATTTGGGAATAAATCCAGCCTCCGATGGTATCGCAGTTATCGGAATCAATCTCAAGACCAAATAAATCATTGACGTCCTCAAGAAGCATTTTCCCATCAATGGAATAAGTCTTTTCACCGTCGGCTTCTACTTCGGGACGTTCTTCGTCAAATTCGTCCTGAATTTCACCAACTATTTCTTCCAAAATATCTTCAATCGTTACCATTCCGGCTGTACCGCCGTATTCATCGATCAGGATAGCAAGTTGTTTACGTTCTTTTTGCAGCTTGCGCAGAAGTTTGCTGATCGGCATAGATTCAGGTACTGTCAACACCTCACGAGCCATGGTTTCCAAGGCCGGCTTTTTGCCTGCGTTTAAAGCCCGTAACAAATCTTTTATATGCAAAAAACCAATGATATGATCTTTATCTTCGTCACAAATAGGGTAGCGTGTCATACGTTCTTTCAGAGCTACTGCGATATTATCTTCAAAAGAGTCTTGCAGGTACATGCACAGCATATCTGTGCGGGGCACCATAATCTCGCTGGCATGGCGGTCCGAGAAATCAAAGACGTTATCCAGATAAGTCAGTTCGCTTTTATCAATGTAACCATACTTATAACTTTCTTCCATCAAAATACGAATTTCTTCCTCATTATGAGCTTCTTCAGCTCCGCTGGCCGGATGAATACCCATTAGACGTAAAGTCCAATTAGCAACATGGTTTAAAAACCATACTGCCGGATACATAAGCTTATGGAACATTAGCAGCGGCCAAGCTACAAACAGTACGACGTTTTCTGTTCTTTGGATGGATAGCGATTTTGGTACAAGTTCACCCAGTACTATATGCAGTGCTGTAATGATTAAAAAACCAATGATGAAAGCTACGGTATGTTCAAGTTGTGGCGGCATACTCAACATTTGAAAAAGAGGAGCAAGCATTTGTGCCACGGCGGGTTCGCCGATCCAGCCTAAACCTAAAGAGGCTAGGGTAATACCCAGCTGAGTCACGGAAAGATAAGCATCAAGATGTTCAGTAATCTGTTTAGCGTGCAGAGCCGGTTTATTACCGTCTTTTATAAGCGCGTCAAGTCGTGACGGACGAATCTTAACGATAGAAAACTCAGATGCTACAAAAAAACCGTTTAATGCAACTAAAAATAGAATGATTAAGATATTAAAAATTATACTAAGATATTCCAAAAAAACTGTTCCCATGAGGGAACATCTCCACCTCCGTTGCCAATTTGGCTAGATAATTATATAGCTGTTATTTTATCATAATAAGGAGCGCAAATAAAGCTTTATTCAAAATAATTTGCTTAGCAACGGCAGCAATAAGGGTGCTAAAATAGAAGTTGAAATACCGGTAAGACCGATTGCTACACCACCGATGGCAAGTTGCAGAGCACTTTTGTTGACGCAGGCACTGGTTCCGAGTCCATGACTAGAGGCTCCGATAGCAAGGCCGATAGCAATATCGTTTTTGAAGCCAAGCAAAGAGAGTATTTTGTGGTTGAAGGTTGAACCAAACATGCCGGTGAAAATAACGCAGGCTGCTGTTAAAGCAGGGATGCCGCCAATAACATTGGAAACATCCATCGCAATAGGTGTAGTGACCGATTTGGGAATTAGTGAAAGCAATACCTGTTCGCTGGCTCCGAATAATTTGCCGCAGACAAAAATGGAGATAATACCAACTAAAGTAGCTACTATGACGCCGCTGACAATCACAGTGAGATTAGCCTGAAGTGTTTTGCGGTTACGGTACAAAGGCAGGGCTAAGGCAACTGTTGCAGGGCCAAGAAGGAAATTGATAAAACTGGCTCCGGATGCGTATTGTTCATAAGTGATATATGGTGCCTGAAAATAAATAATTCCCATAATCATAGGGCAAGCCAAAACAAAAGGAGGGATAATATTCAGTTCTAAACGGTTTACAATAAGTTCGCAAAAAACATAAACTATGATCGTTAGACCGATTCCAAACAAAGGTGAGTTGAGTAAGGTTGCAGGGAATAGCATTAGTGTCGGTCTCCTTTACGGTGGTTAGATACGAACTCTACAAAAGCGGTAGTTGTCACCAAAATAATTATACTGCTGACGATAATGGTGATGAAAATGGCTGCGCTTTCAGCCTTAATGACATCTAAATAAAGCAGCATACTGATTCCGGCAGGCAGGAACAACATTCCCATTTTTTCAATTAGGATAGTGCAGGCATCTTCAACACTTTCTTTGCGGATGACTCCGGTAAGCAGAAGTACTGCCAACAAAATCATCCCCAGTAGCGCTGGGGGAAAGGCGAGATGCAAAGCCTGTAAAATTAAAACACTGACCCATTGCAGAGTCAGCAAAATAGCGATACCACGCAATATAGAACCTGGTGTCATAATACTTCTCCTCAATACATATAGAATAACTATAATTGTACTATTGCCTGAATGTTTGTCAAGGTTTTGCAAAAAATAAAACAATTATAAAAATATTTGACTTTTTGACCTTAGGGACTTATAATAAAAAATAAGGAAGACGGCAATGCCGGCTTCCTTAAGAAAAACTTATTTGAAGGCTATGTAAATATTGGAAAGAAGGATAAGACTGAGCAGTATCATTGCAAATAGGGCCAGAAGCTCGAAACGGTACATTGAAACTTCTTCGTTAAGTAGCGTATAGCTACGCTGAATAACACGAATTTTGTTTTCTATGTTGTCTCTCCAAACGGAAGCTCGCAGTAGGGACAGATAACGAGTATAAATGCGCGCATAAAAAATATCTTCTGTTACCTGAAGAGCGTTATTGATGTTACTGGTTAGACTACTGACATCAGCCATTAGCTCCGTCAGGTTGCTAAGTATTTGACGATAACTTGCCAAACGGGTTGCCTTGCTGGTCATATTAGCCTCTTCAAGTTCATCATAGGTTTTGTCGATAGCATTATTTAATGCGTTATCATAATAACGTAACTCTAAAAATTGAGCGTTGGCAAATTCAAGTAGGTCAGGGACGTCTAAGCTACCGCTTTGGTCGTAGACCACAGCAGAATCCCAGGCTAAATAAGTAACATCGTCAGCATAGGAAAATCTGTTTTCCAAAGTTTCGCGTCGTGTTTGTGCACTGACTTTAGTACGATCTTTTAGGAGTAGCGGGACGAGATCCCATTCCGGCATTTTTTCTTTAAAATAGTAGACAACAAAATCTTCGTCAAAGTCAGAAACGCGTTCGTTAGAGCAGGCGGGACGGATGGTTTCAAGAACGCCGTCAAGATAGTGATGAAAATCGTCTTCAGGCATATTCTCACAGATGATGGCCACATCAAGATATTCATCGTAGGTAACATCGTCCTCAAAAGGAATACGGATGATAAGACTGATGACGCCTAAATCAAAAATGCGAGCTTTGACTTCAGCCAAGTAGGTTTTATTGCCCAACTGCATTTCATGAGAACCAAGCTCAACAAGCACCGGCGGGTCTTTAAAGGTGATTGATTTTGTAGAGATTCTGTCAAGGCGCAGACGTGAAGCGATTTTATTGCGGCTGGTCCATAGAGCTTGTACAAGATCCAGATTGATTTCGTCGGCTACGTCGAACAGTCTGTAAACGATTATGGATGTATTCATATTTGCCTCCGTTTTATATTGCTTTACGAAAAATTATATTATGGCCGTGCGAGTCATAATATTGGCAGAAGTTTGATGTTGCGACCTAATGCAGGTGCAAAACGGTAATTTCTGCTAAAGCTGATATACTTAATATTTTATTCGCCGCAGAGTTTGGTTTCCCTGCGTGATGATAAAAAATATGTAAAAAAATTGTTTAACAAAGTTAAAATTTCTTATAGTCAGGAGGTGTAGCGCGATGCAAGAACGCTACAGTGAAGAAGTGAAAAATATCCTAGAAGCCGCACAACAACAGGCTGTTATGAATTATCAACAGGAACTGTCATGTGCGCATATTTTGGTTGCCTTAAGTAGCAACGGAGGTTTTTTAAAATTTTTGCTTGCCAATGTTAAGGCTGATGAAAAAAATTTCGCTCAGGAGGCTAGAACGTTAATGCAGCGTATTCCTTCTGTCAAGGGGCAAGATCGTCAACTGATGATGAGCACGGCTTTTGCACGTGTGCTTGGTTTGGCGGCTCAAAACGCAGGGCAGGGCGAAGTTAACATTAGTCATTTGCTCGCTGCTTTAGCGAGTGACGGTGATAGCGAAACTGTGTCTTTACTAAAAAAATACGGAATTGATAAGAAAAAAATCGAGGCATTGTATATGACTTATACTAGCGGTCAAGCTGATGACGAAAGTAAGCAAACCTTAGAAAAATATGGACAAGATCTTACTGCAAAGGCTGTGGATGGCAAACTAGACCCGGTTATTGGGCGTGATGAAGAAATTCGTCGAGTCATAGAAATCTTGTCACGCCGTAAGAAAAATAATCCGGTGTTAATTGGTGAGCCCGGTGTTGGTAAAACGGCTATTGCTGAAGGACTGGCAAGGCGTATTATAGCCGGTGATGTCCCTGAAAACTTGAAAAATAAAACTTTATATGCCTTAGATCTGGCTTCTTTGGTCGCCGGCGCAAAATATCGTGGTGAGTTTGAAGAACGCTTGAAAAAAGTATTGAAAGTTATTTCAGATTCGGCCGGACAAATTATTATGTTTATCGATGAACTGCATACTGTTGTAGGTGCGGGAGCCGCAGAAGGAGCAATGGATGCCGGCAATATTTTAAAACCAATGCTTGCTCGCGGAGAGCTACGCTGTATTGGTGCGACTACCTTAAATGAGTATCGCAAATATATCGAAAAAGACAGTGCTTTGGAGCGTCGCTTTCAGCCGGTAATGGTAAAACAGCCGGGGGTAGAAGATACTATTTCCATTCTACGTGGTTTAAAAGAGCGCTATGAAGTCCATCACGGCGTTAGAATTAAAGATTCCGCACTGGTGGCCGCAGCTGTTTTAAGCAATCGTTATATAAATGACCGTTTTCTGCCGGATAAGGCAATTGACCTTGTAGATGAGTCGGCTGCCCGTCTGCGTACAGAGATTGATTCGCTACCGGCGGCTCTAGATGAGAGCAAACGACGTATTTTGCAATTAGAAATTGAAGCTCAGGCACTGGGCAAGGAAAATGATGAGCAATCTAAAGAACGTCTGATTAAAATAGAAGAAGAGCTGGCCGGACTGCGCAAAGAAAACGATGAACTGGTAAAACGTTGGGACAGTGAAAAGGCTGCCATTGCCAGGGTTCGCGAAATAAAAAAGGAGATCGATTCGGTTAAACAGGAAATGGAAAGTGCTGAACGCAGCTATGATCTAAATAAGTTGGCGGAACTTAAATATGGACGTCTGCCGGCTTTGGAAAAAGAATTGAAGGAACAGGAAGCACACAATAAATCCGACCAAGAGAATATTTTATTGAAAGAAGAAGTTGATGAAGAAGATATTGCAAAGGTCGTCAGTACTTGGACCGGCATCCCGGTTTCCCGCCTTAGTGGTGGTGAACGTGAAAAGATGTTACACTTGGAAGATATTCTGCATCAGCGCGTTGTAGGTCAGGATGATGCTGTTAAAGCGGTAACTGAGGCTGTTATTCGTGCCCGTGCAGGCATCAAAGATCCTGCTCGTCCAATCGGTTCTTTTATTTTCCTTGGCCCGACCGGTGTTGGTAAAACAGAACTCGCCAAAGCATTAGCTGAAATTTTGTTTGATGACGAACGCAATA
>CAYVGQ010000037.1:0-7596 GCA_964450295.1 uncultured Phascolarctobacterium sp.
CGATAACAGCAAGGGTATCATGCGAAGTTGTGTTGCTGATGGCTCCGTGTTGAAGGACGCTATGGTTATGGTATGGCGTCGTTGGAACAGATGCGCTTGCAAGTTTGATTTTTCTGATAATTGGTGTTAAAATAAGCGGTAGCCTTGGCTTTGACGCTGTAATGAGGCAAGTAGATTTTGTATCATGGAAGGATGGTAGAAATGCAAAGTAAAAGAATGCGTAGTTTGGTAGCGGGTATCGCTCTGTTATTGGCAATAGGTGGCCTTACCGGTTGCGGTGGTGAAAAACAGAGTGCCGACGGCAAACAAATGGTAACGGTAGGTATTGCCCAACTGGTAGAACATGGGGCGTTGGATGCAGCCAATAGAGGTTTTGTGGCCGGCATGGCGGCTCATGGTTTTAAAGAAAATGAAAATGTAAAATATGACAGGCAGAACGCTCAAGCGGATCAGTCCAATCTTCAGAATATCGCGCAGCGTTTTGTCAGTAATAAAGTTGATCTAATTTGTGCCATTGCTACGCCGACGGCGCAGACGATGGCGAATGCGACGAAGGATATTCCTATTGTTGCTACGGCTATTACCGATTATGAAGTGGCGAAGCTGGCGGAATCTAATAATGAGCCTAAAGGTAATGTTACAGGTACAAGTGATATGAATCCGATCAGTGAGCAATTGGAATTGTTGCTACAGATAGCACCGCAGACGAAAAACATTGGTGCAATTTACAGCTCCAGTGAAGTTAATTCACAGTTGCAGGTCGATGTTTTGAAGAAACTGGCGACAGCTAAAGGTATTACGGTGGTGGAAGCTACAGTATCTACGGTCAATGACATTCAGCAGGCAGCACAGAGTTTGGTAGGCAAAGTAGACGCTGTTTATGTTCCTACTGACAATGTTCTGGCTTCTTCGATGCCAACGTTGGTCGCTGTTACTGATGAGGTAAAATTGCCGGTTATCTGCGGCGAAAGTGATCCGGTGCGTGCCGGCGGGTTGGCAACTTTAGGTATAGACTATTATAAACTCGGCGAACAAACCGGTGCCATGGCGGCCGATATTTTGAGTGGAAAAGCTAAACCTCAGACTACGCCGATTCAGATGCAGAAAGAGTTTCAAATAGTTGTAAACGAAACTACGGCCAAACGTAATGGCATAACTATTCCTCAAGAAATTTTAGCAAAGGCAGAAATCGTAAAATAAAATACAAAACAAGGATCTTTCTTTACGAAAAATCCTTGTTTTTGTTGTTTCATTTGAGTTTTGTGATGATAAATGCTAGAATGATTCTATCATTATATATGTTCGTCAAAGAGCATAGAAATATGTGTAGAATGGAAGGATGGTTGATTATGAACAAAAAAATGCGTACTTTAGCGGCAGGTATCGCACTGTCACTGTCGATGAGCCTTTTAGTAGGCTGTGGCGGAACAAAGAAGGCTGATGATGCCGGGAAAAAAGTAGTAAATGTAGGCATTGTTCAACTGGTTGAACATGATGCTCTAGATGCTGCTAACAGGGGTTTTGTGGCCGGCATGGCTGCTAAAGGCTTTAAGGAAAATGAAAATGTAAAATATGACAGACAAAATGCGCAAGCTGATCAGTCAAATCTTCAGAATATTGCTCAACGTTTTGTCAGTAATAAAGTTGATTTAATTTGTGCCATTGCGACACCGGCAGCACAGACGATGGCTAACGCCACTAAAGATATCCCTATTGTAGCGACGGCTGTTACAGATTATGAAGCAGCGAAGCTGGTCGTTTCCAATAGCGAGCCTAAGGGCAATGTTACGGGCACTAGCGATATGAATCCAATCAAAGAACAGTTGGAGATGCTCTTAAAACTGGTCCCCGGTGCTGAAACTATCGGTACGATTTACTGTTCCAGTGAAGTTAATTCGCAGTTGCAAGTAGATCTTTTAAAAAAATATGCGGCAGAAAAAGGTGTTCGAGTAGCTGAAGCTACAGTATCTACGGTCAATGACATCCAGCAGGCAGCACAAAGTCTGGTGGGAAAAGTAGATGCTATTTATGTCCCCACAGATAATGTGTTGGCGTCGGCCATGCCAACGTTAGCTCAGGTTACTGAGCCGGCGAAACTTGTTGTGGTCTGCGGCGAAGGCGGGATGGTTATGGCTGGAGGCGTAGCTACTTTGGCAATCGATTATTATCAGCTGGGGGAACAAACCGGTGAAATGGCCGGCGATATTTTGAGTGGCAAAACAAAAACTCAAACGATGCCGGTTCAACTGCAGAAATCTTTTAAAGTGATTATTAATAAAGATAATGCTGCCAAAATTGGACTTAAGATTCCCGAAGATATACTGAAGCAGGCGGAAAGCTCTAAATAAACAGAGTCGGGTTACTCGTGTTTGCTGGGAGGAATCCGTTTTGTAGAAGACTTATTAGGAGGAAGATAGATGGTAGACTTATTGATGCCTACGATCGCACAAGGGCTTTTGTGGGCGATTATGGCATTGGGTGTATATATAACGTACAGGGTTTTGGATATTGCCGATTTGACGGTAGAAGGTAGTTTCCCGTTGGGAGCGGCTGTTGCAGCTACGTTGCTGGCCGGAGGCACTTCTCCTTGGCTGGCCTTTGTAGCGGCGATGGTTGCCGGAATGTTAGCCGGAGTAGTGACGGGGTTTTTGCATACAAAATTGAAGATACCTGCGTTGTTGGCAGGTATTTTGACGATGATTGCTTTGTACTCAATCAATTTGCGGGTGATGGGGAAAGCTAATTTATCGCTTTTGCGTGTCGATACAGTGTTTTCGTTGGTTCGAGAGCTAGGTGGTTTCAGTAATGCGCAGTCAGTGCTGTGTGTTGGTATTGTCAGCGCACTTTTGGTAGGTATTCTGATTTACTGGTTTTTTGGTACGGAAATCGGTGCTGCGATCCGTGCCACAGGTTTCAATCCGCAGATGATCAGAGCGCAGGGTGTAGACACTAACTTGACGATTATTTTGGGACTTTTGATCAGCAATGCTTTGGTGGCTTTGAGCGGTGCTTTAGTAGCTCAGAATAATGGGTTTGCGGATGTTGGGATGGGTACAGGTACAATCGTTATCGGTTTGGCGTCAGTCATTATCGGTGAAGTTTTGTTTGGTACCCGTAGCTTTAAAAACTGTATTATCAGTGTTGTGCTTGGCTCTATTGTCTATCGCCTAGTTATTGCGGCAGTATTGCAGATGGGTATGCCACCTAATGATTTAAAACTGTTTACGGCGATTTTAGTAGCTTTTGCTTTGGCTTTGCCGATGATTAAAGCTAAACTGGGATTGCGAAAGGCGGTGAAATAAATGTTGCTTGTAGAAAATATTTGTAAAACATTTTTTGCCGGGACGAGCAACGAAAAAAAAGCCTTGCAAGAGTTGACTTTGCATTTGCAACCGGGTGATTTTGTAACAGTTATTGGTGGCAACGGTGCCGGTAAATCGACGCTGATGAATTCCATTGCCGGAGTTTTTCCCTTAGACAGTGGGCGCATTATTATTGATGGCGACGATATTACTAAAACATCCGAACATAAACGCGCTAAATATATCGGACGCGTTTTTCAGGATCCGATGATGGGAACGGCTTCCGGTATGATGATAGAAGAAAACCTTGCTATTGCAGCCCGCCGTGGTAAAAAACCGGGGTTAAAATGGGGCTTGGATAGCGACAATCATGCTTGGTTCAGCGAGCTTTTAAAAGAATTGGATCTGGGGTTGGAAGACAGAATGACGGCGAAGGTTGGATTGCTTTCCGGCGGACAGCGGCAGGCATTAACATTGCTAATGGCGACTTTGATCAAGCCTAAGCTACTGCTTTTAGATGAGCATACAGCGGCGTTGGATCCGAAGACGGCAGATAAGGTGTTAGCGTTGACAGAACAGATTGTTCAGCGTGACCATTTGACGACATTGATGATCACGCATAATATGCGCGATGCTCTGCGTTGCGGTAATAGGTTGATTATGTTACATAACGGGCGTGTCATTATTGATGTTAAAGGTGAGGAAAAAGCCCATCTGACCATTCCCGACCTGTTAAAAATGTTTGAAAAAGCAAGTGGTGATATGCTTGACAGCGATCGACTGTTGCTGAGCTAAAAAAGACGAGTTCATTTGAACTCGTCTTTTTTGTATGCAGGTTATTTTTCCAGACCATATTTCCATGTGCTGATAGCGCCCATATCGTAAATTTTAGTATAACCAAGTGATAGTAAGGTTTTGGCCGCTATGGCAGTGCGTCGGCCGCTACGACAGTAAAGTATCAATGCCTCATTTTTATCCTGCGGTAACTGGTCAGTCTTGTCTTTGATTTCATCGAAGGGGAGCAAATGGCTACCGGGAATGTGACCGTCAGCATATTCACTCTTGGTGCGTACGTCAAGAATAGTAAGCTTATCACCTTTATCAAGAAGTTCTTTAACCTGCGCGGCGGTTATTTTTTGGTAACCCGGATTTGCTTCTACTTTATTTTGAAACAGGGACAGCAGCGGGCAGGTACCACTGTTATGGAACCATAATCCTATGACACCAATTATGCAAAATGCAAAAATAATCCATTTATTCATGCTTATCCTCCTTTTTAATAGCAAATTGCCAAAAAGGTCACCTTACAGACTCGCAAAAATAGCTTGCTCTATTTGATGACCGATAATAATGCTATATGGATTTTAGTTTAGCATTGGCAAGAAAACAAATCAAGTCGCTTTATAAAATAAACTTGCTACCGAAGATAAGTATTTTACCTGAGAAAGAAAATGCTATATAATAGTTACATGATTATAGTATACAGGAGATTGATATGAACGATTTGCAGAAGCTGGAAAAAATAAAAAAAATAAAATGCTTTTTGCTTGATATGGACGGAACCATTAATTTAGGTAATACATTGATTCCCGGTATGGATATATTTTTTCAGAAACTAATTTGTTCCGGACGTGATTTTTATCTGGTAACTAATAATTCTTCTAAAGGACACGAGCATTATGTGGAGAAAATGGGCAGAATGGGAATTGAAGTGACTCGTGAAAATGTACTTATTTCGTCCGATGCTTTTGTTTATTACATGCAACAAATCAAACCGAGTGCCAGATTGTATGTACTGGGGACAGAAGAACTGAAAAAAACTATCAGCACAGCTGGGTTTAAAATTACGACAACGCTGGAAGAAGGAGCTGATTTTGTCGTAGTTGGTTTCGATATGTCGCTGAACTATGAAAATTTGACGATCGCCTGCCGTCTGATTGATAGGGGTGTGCCGTATGTGGCGACACATCCTGATGTGCGCTGTCCAATCGAGAACGGCGAGTTTATCCCCGATTGTGGGGCTATGATTGAAATGATAAAAACGGCTACCGGTAAAGCGCCACAACAGATTTTAGGTAAACCTTATCATTATATGATAGATGTTATAACCGCAAAGGCGGGCTATAAACGTGAGGAGATAGCTATGGTAGGCGATCGTTTATCGACAGATATTGCTTTTGGTCTGAATAACGACGTGCTTTCTATCTTGGTATTAACCGGTGAAGCAACACTAGAAGATGTTGCCTTGGGGGATATAAAACCGGATATTATTTTGAAACATGCATCGGAAATAGCAGAGTATTTTTGAAAACGGGTTTTGCTATAAAGATAGAGATTATGATGCTATTGCGAATACGAGCAGCTCTTCGACAAGTGGCTGCTGCATTGTGAAAACCGCACATCTGGGCAGAGCAATGAACTAAAGGTAACTGAAGAGTTAGGAAAGCGAGGACGGGATGAAGAGGTGGCAGGATGCGGTAATACAGATGGCTTTGAGGCGCCCGTATTTGTATCTGTTGGTGACGTTGGTCATCAGCGTTGTTTTGATGGAAGTCTTAGTAGAGGTAGCAGAACATACTTTTATTAAGCCGGCTTTACAGCAACTAGAGGTGTCTTTTATCAATTATGTACAGCAGTTTGTAACACCTGCGGTAACAATAGAGGTAATTTTGATAACGTCAATCGGTTCAAGTACATTTTATTTTTTTGCCAGTTTTTTGGTTTGCGGTTGGTATTTGTACAGTAAACAGCGTGACCGCTTGTATCTTTATATAGCCTGTTTAGGTGGGGGAGGCGTCCTTAACCAAGTTTTAAAACGTATTTTTGAACGAGTGCGTCCTGATTTTTTGCCAGTAATTATTGAAAATGGCTATAGCTTTCCCAGTGGGCATGCTATGGGAGCAATTTGTTTTTATGGCATTTTGGCCTATTTTGCCGGACTAGGTTTAAAAAAACGTACTTTACGCTGGTTAATGATGGTTGTAGCAGGCGTATATATAATTTTAATCGGATTAAGCAGAATCTATTTGGGTGTGCATTATCCTACGGATGTCGTGGCTGGTTATGCGGCCGGTGCAACTTGGTTATTTTTCTGTATCACCCTGCACCGTATTTTCAGAAAATATAAATAGTAAATGGCGGTGGCAAGAAATACCCGCGTTAATATTCTCCACAAATAAAATCTCCGGTCAAGCTGAAAATACCACTAAAGTTAAAATTTAGGCATACTAAAATAACTTTGGGGTATTTTTATGCCTAAAGGGCTGCCGAATAAAAAGTACACAACTGAATTCAAGCAAATATTCTATTTTTAAAAGTTAGCCTTGACAAACTATTGAATTTGCCTTATAGTGTTCTTGTATAGGAACAATGAGAGGGGAAAAATGGATATTGTTGAAAAGCTGACATATTTTAATTTAACCAGGCAAGAGGCTACTCTATATGTGACTTTATTGGCGGAAGGGCGGCTTACCGGCTATGAGGCCACTAAATTGACCGGCATTTCACGCTCTAATACTTATACAGCTTTGGCCGGCTTAGTAGATAAGGGTGCGGCGTATGTCCTTGAGGACAAGGCTACTCGCTATATTCCCGTGCCGTTGGATGAATTTTGCAACAACAGAGTAAGACGACTGCTGGAGCTAAAGAAAGAACTATTGCGAGAGTTACCGAAAACATCGCATGTCGTTGACGGCTATATAACGATCAAAGGTGCCGGAGAAATCATTAACAAGCTCAAAAATACTATCACCAAAGCTAAAGCTCGCATTTATGTTTCTGCAATGGGTTCCGCCATAGAGGCTCTTTTACCGGAACTTCGTGAAGCGGTAAAGAAGGGCTTAAAAGTAGTCGTTATTACCGGAAAACCCTTTGAACTGGATGGCGCGATAATTTATTACGCATCTAAGTCCAGTAGCCAGATTCGTTTGATTGCAGATTCTCAAGAGGTACTTACCGGTGATCTGGCGGATGGCGATAATTCCACCTGCTTATATTCCAGTAAGCAGAATTTAGTAGATTTATTTAAGGATGCCTTAAAAAATGAAATAAAATTAATAGAGTTGCTTCCCGAAGCAGAGAAAGGTGAGACAGAATGAGTAAAAAACCCTTCGTAACAAAAGAGCAGTTAGATAAGATTGCAGAGCAATATACGACACCTTTTTATTTATACGATGAGAAAGCTATCCGTGAAACGGCGCGCAGTGTAAATAAGGCCTTCGCTTGGAATAAAGGTTTTAAAGAATATTTTGCTGTTAAAGCAACGCCAAATCCGGCATTGCTGAAAATATTGCAT
>CAYVGQ010000037.1:7609-9246 GCA_964450295.1 uncultured Phascolarctobacterium sp.
GCTGATGCTGGCCGAAGCGTGCGGTTTTCGTGGCGATGAGATCATGTTTTCGTCGAACACTACGCCGGCAGAGGATTTTCAGCTGGCACGCCATTTAAACGTTACAATTAATCTCGATGACATCACGCATATTGACTTTTTGGAAAAGGTCGCTGATATTCCTGATACTATTAGTTGTCGCTATAACCCCGGCGGACATTTTGCTATCGCCAATAATATCATGGATAATCCAGGCGATGCTAAATACGGTATGACTAGAGAGCAGATGACGCAAGCGTATAAGATTTTACTGACGAAAGGGGTTAAGCATTTTGGGATGCACGCATTTCTGGCCAGTAATACTGTAACTAATGAGTACTATCCGGAATTGGCGCGTATTCTCTTTCAAGTAGCGGTGGAACTGAAGGAAGAAACTGGAGCGCATATTGAATTTATTAATTTGTCCGGTGGTATAGGAATTCCCTATCAGCCGGATCAAGAAAGTAACGACATCATGGTCATCGGCGAGGGCGTACGTCAGGCTTTCGAGGAGATTCTTGTCCCTGCCGGTATGGGTGATGTGAAAATTTTTGCTGAGTTGGGGCGGTATATGCTGGGCCCTTACGGTGCACTGGTAGCCAAGGCGATTCATGAAAAGCATACATATAAAGAATATATCGGACTTGATGCCTGCGCCGCTAATTTGATGCGCCCGGCAATGTATGGTTCTTATCATCATATTACTGTTATGGGCAAGGAAGATGTTGTTTGCGACCATAAGTACGATGTTACAGGCGGCCTATGTGAAAACAACGATAAATTTGCTATTGATAGAATGCTGCCAAAGATAGAAATCGGCGATTTGCTATTTATACACGATGCCGGTGCGCATGGGTTTGCTATGGGCTATAATTACAATGGTAAGTTGCGCAGCGCCGAATTATTATTGAAAGAAGACGGTAGCATTGAATTAATTCGCCGCGCAGAAACGCCGGAAGATTATTTTGCTACCTTAGATTTTACAGGATTATTTAAAAGATAAGAGAGGCTGAATGGGGGCAACAGGACTGAGATAAAAAGCAGTCCTGTTGTGTTATTTATGGTAAGCTATTACTATATAATAAAATACAGTAAAGGAGTGCAGTTATGACTATTTTGGCAAACGAGCTCAATATGGGCGATGGGTTAAAGAGAGTTCCTGCGACAGAGCTAAAGGAACGGTTGAATAATTTTCGCACCGTTATGGATAGAGAGGCTCCAGGTTGGGAAATAGCCGTCATCAAGCACAAGATCAATATGTATTATTTTTCCGGCACGATGCAGGACGGCGTACTGGTCGTTCGTCCACATGACGCAGTGCTGTGGGTACGTCGTAGTTATGAACGTGCCTGCAATGAATCGTTGCTGCCTGATATCCGACCAATGAAGAGTTTCCGTAATCTGGCAGAATTTTATCAGCCACTGCCCCAGAAGGTATATCTGGAAATGAAAACAACGACATTGGAATGGCAGAAACTGTTTTCTAAGTATTTACCATTTGCTGAAAATGCTGGTATGGATAATGTGATTAGTGAGTTGCGTCTGGTAAAAAGTTCTTATGAACTGGCACTGATGCAAAAATCCGGTGATATTCATCGTACTGTTCTGGATGAATTGGC
>CAYVGQ010000038.1:0-9202 GCA_964450295.1 uncultured Phascolarctobacterium sp.
ACTGCTTTAATATTGCTTACAGTTTCCAGAGCATTCGCATCACTTGTTAAGTAAACAGGGAATACAACGGAGGAACCGCCGTTAAGATAGCCGGCAACATTGTCGCTACGAGCACCGGCTTCAATTCTGGCAATCTCTTTAAGCTTAAGATTATTTCCGTCTTTAGAACGAATAATAATGTTACCAAATTCTTCAGGAGAAGACAAACGCCCCTGAGCATTGGCAGAATACTGGAATTCCTGTTCATGTTCAGTCGGTCGAGTACCTATAGAACCTACCGGAGCCTGAACATTCTGCGATTTAATAGCGGCGGAAACATCATCGGCCGTTACACCCAGCTGAGCCATTTTATCCGGTTGCAACCATAAACGCATTGCATATTCCTGACCAAAAACATCAATACTGGAAACACCCTTAACACGTTTGCAGGAATCAAGGAAGTTAGTCATTGCATAGGATGTTAGAAACATCGTGTCAAAAGTACCTTCTGGAGAATGCAAAGCGAAATACATGATGGTTTCAGCAGATTTTTTTGCTGTAGTAACACCATAAGCAGTTACTTCAGACGGCATTGAAGATGATGCTTGAGATACACGGTTCTGTACTTCAACAGAACCGATATCTGCATTTTTATCAAGATTAAAATATACGTCAAGGGTATATTCGCCTACGCTGGTACTGGTAGAATTCATGTACAGCATATTTTCAACACCGTTAACTTTTTGTTCAATCGCCTGCGCTACAGATTCCTCAACAACCTCGGCACTAGCACCAACATAATTCGTCGATACGGCAATATGCGGTTTAGTGATATCCGGGTATTGAGCAATTGGCAAGCTGAATCCGGCAATAGTACCAAGCAAGGTGATAAGTATTGCCAGCACTATCGCAAAGACCGGTCGGTCTATAAAAAAGCGTGCCACAAGAATTTACCTCCTCAGTTGTTTTTAGAATCGTTACCGGGCAAAGAAGTATCAAGCTCCGCCTCTGTCATAGTTTCCGGTTTGACTTCGCTGCCTGATTTAATTTTATTGATACCTTCGACAACTACTGTCTCATTACCCTCCAACCCACTTTCAACCAGCCACAAACGACCTATGCGTGGTCCAAGAGTCACTTCACGCATAGCGACCTTATTATCTTCTCCCAGTACATAAACAAATTTCTTATACATAAGTTCCGTAACAGCCCGCTGTGGAATTAGCTTAGCATCGTGCACAGTACCACTGTTAGCCTGCAGATGTGCAAACATACCCGGCAATAAAATTTTAGCAGAATTAGGGAACTCTGCTTTCAATGTTAAAGTACCTGTTCCCTGAGTAATGCTACGATTAACCTGGTCAACACGTCCTTTTTCAGAATAAGTGCTGCCGTCGCTCAAAGCAATCGTCAAATTTTCCAGCGGTGCTTCACCCGCATCATTATGGGAACTCAGAAGCTTCAGGTATTCTGTTTCCGCTAGGCTGAATTCAACAAAAACCGGATCTGTATTGGAAATAGTAGCTAAAACGGTCTGTCCTGCAATAACGTAATTACCAACAGCAAGATCATTAGTATCAATGCGCCCTTCAAAAGGAGCCGCTACACTCGTTTCTCCTAAATTAATATTCGCTGTATCCAGCAAAGCTCGTTGCGCATCGACAGCCGCCTGAGCCTGCTCAGCTTCTGCTATACTGTTATCTAGTTCCTGCTTGGAAATAGCATTTTGTTCATACAGTTTTTTATAACGCTCCAAATCGCGGCTAGTGCGGATCTGAGTAGCCTGAGCACTGGCAAGTCCGGCCTGAACACTCAAAACATTAGCTTGGTACGTTCTTTGATCGATAGTAAACAAGGTCTGACCGGCCGTTATTTTTTCACCGCCGGTGAAAAATTTTCCAGTGATTTGACCGCTTACCTGCGCCATCAAATTTACTTCTTTCTGCGCTTGTACAAAACCTGTATAGTCATAAACGATAGGTGTATCGCGTTTGATAACTTCCATAGTTTTAACTAAAGTCGCTTGCGGTGCCTGTTCCTGCTTTCCACACCCGGCTACGACCATTACAGTAAAAGTTGCTAAAACTGCAGCCAAGGCCTTTTTACTTCGGCCTTTGTTGAAAAAACTCAACATAAATATATCCTCCTCACGTATTCAAAAAAACGGCCGCGCCCTACTAAAAAGCGCACTGTCCCGCTATTTTCAAGAATAATAATATTATAGTTTATCAAAAACAGAAATGCAAACACTGTTTTTAATGATTATATCTTATTTTCTCAATTATACTTATAATTGCACACTTTTTCGTCCATTGCTGACTGGTCAGTCAGTTTTTTTAAAACAATTCCGGCCGTAGCATAAATTTTTTTAAGTCTTCGGCTGCAACCACCGCTTCCAGCCACTGTCCTTCATTTCCCCGCTGACAAAATACAAAATTACTACCATTGTAATACCAATTTTCAGGAACACCCTCACTAAAATCTAATTTATCCTGACGCGCCAAAAGTTGAAGCACCGGTAATAAATCACGATCTTGCAAATTAAGCACATTGCCTATTTCCAAGCGTTTGCCGGTTGTAGTGTCAATATTTAGCGGCAATTTAGTAAAAATTTCCTTATCAAATTCATTCATAACGCCAAAAAAAACCATGCTGATATACTTCGTGCTCACAAAAGTCACGGTGTAATCAAGTTCACAATCACCAACACTAAGTTTAGCCAAATACGGAGCTGCAATAATAGCAAAATCTCTGTTTACCTTGTTTTGCGCTTCATTTGCTCCTGCCGCAACAAAGACCGGATAAGTCAAACTGTTCCCGGCAAATACTGCCTGTCTCGGCGTAATATTCCATTTTGCATCATTATAACTGCGATGAAATTTATCGTCCTCATTCTTTCCAGCGTTGTAAAGCGTTTTGTTTTCCAGTTGCCAACCACCTGCATTGTCATATGACCAGACCCCGGCCAACTTAGCTAACAAATCATCATTGCCCAATCCTTGAATGTTTTGTAAGGACAACAACTCCATGGTTCCATCTTTATCAATATCTACCGGCACTAATGAAATTATTTTGCTGACAGACGGACGGCGATAACCTTTTAACAAACTCCCGTCTGAAGCATATAGCCCCCGTTCCTCATAAAATGTTTTTGCCATCGTCAAATTTTCCTCTTCGGTGCTTCCGTCTGCAAAAGTTATTTTGCTGCGAAAATTTGGTAGATATTCACCATATGCGGCGATGCCCATATTATCACTGCCATTAAAAAGCTCCTTCACCGCTTTCAAATCAGAAAAATCAAGAATACGGTATTCGGTGGCATCGTTATCTCCGCCTTGACTAACAGCCAAAAGCAGTTGCTCACCTTGTCCGGTAATTTTTGTTTTCTCCAAAAAACAACTATATCCGCCTTTGATACTGGGCACATACGCCGTAAGTAGTTCACCCGAACTGTTTTTTACCAGCAACAACAAGTCCTCATGATAGCTACTACCACGAAGCATCTTGCTCCCATACAGCTCAATAGTTTCAGCACTACCGTTCCCATCCGTATCCAGACACAGTATCGCCAACGGTTCCGTTCCGGCAACAGGCGCGGCAACTGCTGTCAGGCATGACATTAAGCTCCACGACAAAACGAGTGCGCCTAATATTTTTTGTATTTTTATAAAATTTCCCATAGGGGCCTCCAATCATTTAAATTACTCTATGGCTTGTCTATTATACCAATTTCTCCGGTTTATCGAAAGTTTTTTCTGTCTTTCCCGCCACTCTTTAAATATTCTTTTAAGGTAAATTTACTTTTTTCTATAAAATATACTGCAAAAAATTTGAAAATATTGTAAAATTATAAAAGACATTATTTTTGTCTGCATTACATTTTTGTACTTATCGTACTATAAGGAAGTGAAAAACATGAAAAAAATTCTTCTTTTGTTTACAGCAGTTTGTTTAATGCTGGCAATGACAGGCTGCGGAGGCAATGATAAAAGAGCGGAGCAGCCCAAAGCCAACGCTAAAGTGTCTCTCGGAATGCTACGTCTAACCAGCTCAGCACCACTATTTATCGCATTAGAAAAGGGCTATTTCAGCGAAGAAAACCTAAGTATTGACCCTCAATGGTTCGATGCAGCCCACCCTATTGCCGTAGCTACGGCTTCTTCTAAAGTAGATGTCGGTGCTACCGGTATCACTGCAAGTCTGTTCAATATGGCTGCAAGCGGTCAAAAACTGGCTATCGTCGCTGACAAAGGTCGCGAACAAAAAGGTTTTTCTTCTTCAGCCCTGCTGGTAACTACTGCTAATTACACCACCGGCACTAACACTGTTGAAAGCATTAAGGGTAAACGCATTGGCATCACGCAAAAAGGGTCTACCTTCCACTATATGTTGGGTAGGATTCTCGAAACCAAAGGTCTGTCGCTGGACGATGTAGAAATTGTACCACTTGGCAAATTAAGTGCTGTCATGGCGGCTTTAGAAAGTGGGCAAATCGACGGGGCAATACTAAATGAACCCAATATCACTAAAGTACAGGTTGCCGGCTATGGTAAGCTGATCACTCAGATTGGGGATATTATTCCTTATCAAACTTCGGCACTTTTCTTCTCTCCCTCTTTCATGACAAACGAAGATGTTGCCATACGCTTTCTAAGAGCGTACAAAAAAGCCTGCAACTACTATTACGATGCCGCAATCGACAATAAAAATCCGGAAAAACTCAGTGAAGTGGTCGGCATTATCGCCAAATACGTTAAAGCTCCTGAAAACGAAATCAAAATCGGGCTCCCTTATATTGATCGTGACGGTAAACTACTGGACAGCGATATCAAGACTCAGATAGACTGGTATACCTCACACGGCATGATTGAAGGCAAGCTTGATCCGGCATCAGTTACCAATACAACTTTATTGCAGAAAGCAATGCAAAAATGATTCTCGTTTCAATGGCAATACATTTTATTTAATCATATAAACCACCGGAGGCAGTAGCATAAATGAAATTAGTTATCGACAATGTCAGCAAAAATTTCATCGATTCTCAAGGCAAAAAACTGTCAGTTCTCGAACATGTCAGTATGTCTGTGCACAACGAGGAATTTGTAGCTTTAGTAGGGCCTTCCGGATGCGGAAAATCGACTTTACTCAACTTGACTGCAGGGCTTTTAGCGCCATCAGACGGAAGCATTTATTTTACTGAACTGACCGACGGCCATACCCCTTCCACCGGAATCGTCTTTCAGGAAACCGGCCTTTTCCCTTGGCGCAATGTTTACGATAATATCGCATTCGGTCTGGAAGCAAAGTGTATAACAAAATTTGAACAGCAAGACCTTATCCAGCATTATATCAGTCTTGTAGGTCTAAACGGCTTTGAAAAATCTTTCCCGCACCAACTTTCCGGTGGTATGCGTCAACGTGTAGGCATCGCCCGCGCTCTGGTCATCAATCCCGACTTGCTTCTGATGGATGAACCTTTTTCAGCTCTTGATGCTCAAACGCGTACAATCATGCAGGAAGAACTGGTGACGCTATGGGCAAAAACGCGACTCAGCACTTTATATGTTACTCATAATATTCAGGAAGCAGTAATGCTGGCCGACCGAGTAGTGCTGCTTTCGAGGCGTCCGGGCAAAATCAGTAAGATTTTGGACATTAACATTCCACGATCTGACCGCGAAGATTCAAAGTACACCGCCGAAATTGCTGAATTCATCCGTATCATCTGGGAACACATCAGTAGTGATGCCCGTGCGGCACTGCTGGAGGTGGAAAACAATGGCTGAATATAAAATTCATAACCGTATGATCAACTGGCAGAAAACGTATCCTGCTTGGATATCCTTCGTAGCAATTATTTTTTTACTGGCAATTTGGGAAATAATTTGTCGCAGTGGCTTTGTTTCTTCGCTATTTTTACCGGCTCCCAGCGCAATTTTAAAAGCACTGTTTAAACTTATTACCAGCGGGGAGCTCAGCCGCAGTCTTGCTGCAAGTCTTTACCGTATTTTACTTGGTTTCGTGCTTGGCAGTATTATTGGTCTGATTATCGGACTAGTTACAGGTACTTCTGCTTTAATAGACCGTATCGGCACTCCTATTGTCAACGCCCTGTATCCCATCCCCAAAATTGCATTATTGCCTTTGTTTATCCTCTGGCTCGGCATCGGTGAACTTTCTAAAGTGACTATTATCGCTTTGGGTGTCTTTTTCCCAGTCGCAATGAATACTTATTCCGGTGTAAAAAATGTTGACCCACTATTAATTAAAGTATCCGTCAGCTTTAATGCCGGCTGGTGGCTGACCATGAAAGCTGTTGTCCTTCCCAGCGCTTTACCTGTAATTTTTGCCGGCCTGCGACTAGCTGCCGGTACATCCCTGTTGCTTTTAGTAGCAGCAGAAATGATTGCGGCGCAGGAAGGAATTGGCGCGCTAATTTTACATTACGGTGATTTAATGATTACCGACAGACTAATGGCCGGCGTCATTGTGCTCTCACTTCTTGGACTTGTCTTTAACCTCGGTCTGCAATGGCTGGAACATAAAATCGTTCCCTGGAAATATCAAAATAAATAAACATGAATAATAAAAGCCTGAACTTTATAGCTCAGGCTTTTATTATTTATTTACATACACTCTCTAATTGCTTTCGCCATTCTTTTCACGCCTTCGACAATCTTCTCCTCCGGCATATTAGAAAAATTGATTCGCATATTGCGATCAGTTTTACCATTGGGATAGAAGGCATCCCCTGTAACTCCGGCAACTTTCATTTCAATACATTTATGAAATACTTTATTCGCACTACAGCCTTCTGGGAAAGTCAACCAAAGGAACAATCCACCTTCCGGATGCGTCCACTCCGTACCCTCAGGTAATTCTTCCTCCATCGTTTTTAAAATCAAATCACGACGAGTTTTGTACAGATTTTTAATTTCTTCGACATGTTTATCTAAATCATAGTTTTCGATATAGGCGTCAACAATCCCTTGGTCAAAATTAGAAGTATGCAAGTCAGCGCTTTGTTTGATTTTTACAAATTCTCTAACAAGATCTTTTTGGGCAGCAACCCAACCTAAACGCAACCCAGGGCAGAAAATTTTGGAGAATGTTCCAAGGAACATAACTAAACCTTTGGTATCCATAGATTTCAGCGAGGGTAGGATTTCACCCTCATAACGCAGTTCGCCATAAGGATTATCTTCTAAGACAGGCAGATTGTGCTTATTTACAACTTCCATAAATTTTTCACGACGTTCCATACTCCAGGTACGTCCGGTAGGATTTTGAAAATCGGGAATCACATAAATGAATTTGCAGCGTTCAGTAGTACTAAGGAGCTTATCCAGTTCTTCCGGGATCAGACCGCCATTATCAGTAGGTACCTCTACGAAGGTGGGTTCATAAGCATTAAAGGCATTAAGAGCGCCTAGGTAAGACGGGCTTTCACATAAAACAACATCTCCCGGATCCAGAAAAAGTTTGCCTGCAAAATCAAGACATTGCTGGGACCCTGTAGTAATTAAAATATCATCAGGATCTACTTCCGTATTATACTTTTCTTGCATTCTTTTTGCGATTTTTGCACGTAGAGCAGGACGTCCTTCGGTAGTAGCATACTGCAAAATCTGCCGCCCTTCTTTTTCTAGCAGGTCATGCGATACTTTGGCAATCTCTGTCACCGGAAATAATTCCGGTGCAGGCAAGCCGCCTGCAAAAGAGATAATATCAGGTTGTGCCGTCAATTTAAGCAGCTCTCTGATTTCTGAAGATTGCATGCGTTCCATTCGTTTAGCAAATTCCATAGCTTTCCCCTTCCAACATTTCTTTATTTGTACAATGACAGTATTTTATTTGTACTTTTATAATTAAAAATTCTATCACTTCTCCGTCAATAAGTCAACGGATAAAATTAAAACGCAACAGTTCCATCTTTTTATATAGACATTTGTAATTATTAAATGTACTTATAATTTAAATATATAAAAAAAGAACGGCGATAAGCCGTTCTACATTTTTTTACTAATACATGCCGCGATATTTCATAGCTTCTGCCAAACGGTCCAAAGTTACTATATATGCTGCTGTACGCATGTTAACTTTATATTCTTTAGCAGTGTCATAAACCTTTTTGAAGGCCTCTGCCATTAATCTTGCCTGTTTTTCGATAACTTCTTCTTCTGTCCAGAAATAACGATATAGATTTTGTACCCATTCAAAATAGCTTACAGTTACACCGCCACCATTAGCAAGAATATCTGGCACAACTAAAATACCTTTTTTATCAAAAATTTCATCAGCATCAGGAGTAGTCGGTCCATTCGCTCCTTCTACGATAGCTTTAGCCCGCACTTTGTCAGCATTGGCTTTCGTAAGCTGCAATTCCATAGCACATGGAGCTAGAATGGTAACGTCCATAGCTAGCAATTCTTCATTGCTAATAGGTTTAGAGCCTTTATAGCCAACAACGCTGCCAGTTTTCTGCAGATATTTTTCAACCTCATAGGGATTCATACCTTTAGGATTATAAATAGCACCATTAATGTCACTCAGAGCAACTATTTTCACACCCATATCATGAATTAATTTAGCAGTCCAGCTACCAACATTGCCGAATCCTTGTACAGCGCAAGTAGCCTGTTTAGGTTTAATTCCTAAGATTTTGATGACTTCTCCTGCCGCCATCATAATACCTCTGCCTGTTGCTGCATTTCTTCCCAAAGAACCACCCAAACAAATTGGCTTTCCGGTAACAAAACCCGGTTCATATTGTCCCTTGATCCTGCTATATTCATCCATCATCCAACCCATGATTTTAGCATTAGTATTCATATCCGGAGCCGGAATATCCATTTTTTCACCAATAACAGACGCAATCTTGTCAACGAATCCGCGCGTGAGGTTTTCAAGTTCCCTTTCAGACAACTTGGTCGGGTCAACAACGATTCCTCCTTTACCGCCGCCATAAGGCAAGCCGGCAACTGCGCATTTACAGGTCATCCAGAACGCTAAAGTCTTAATTTCATCTGGATTTACACTGGGATGATAGCGAACTCCGCCTTTAGCCGGACCCATGATGGTGCTGTGATGGCTACGATAACCGGTAAAAACTTTAGTGGTTCCATCATCCATACGAACCGGAATTGATACTTCCAAAGTACGTTCAGGGGTAGCAATGATGTCCGCAGCGCTCTGATCGAGTTTCATCACCTCGATCGCTTTG